>NZ_JBDJLE010000012.1:0-116664 GCF_039673205.1 Stenotrophomonas sp. TWI809
CGCGTCGACCGCGCCGCGAGGCGCGCGCGACCCGCGGCCGCGGCGCGCGGCCCCCGGCCATGCCGCGCAGCGGCGCCCACAGATCCGTGGCCAGGTACCCCGACCATGCCAGGCCCCACAAGGCGTCGTGCAGCTGCGCGGCGGTGATCTCCATGGGCGGGCTGCCGGCCCGCCCCCCGTGCGTGCCCACCGCGGTGACCAGCTGACGCGCGAAGTACGCGCCACCGTCGGCCAGCACCTGCAGCAGCGCATCCTGCAGCGGCGACAGCGCGGTTGCCACTGCAGGCGCGGGCAGCGTTTCTGCCGCGAATTCCTGCAGGTGCAGCGAGACCAGGCCGTCCTCCTCGCCGAGCCGCCCGTGCCCGGCCCACACCACGGTACCCGTGGCGAGCAGCGCATCGAGCATCGCCGGCGCGTAATCGACCACGCGCGCGGGCAGGATCTGCTGTTCCCACACCGACGCCGGCAGCGCCACGCCCGCCAGCAGTTCCACCACGCGCAGCACGCCGTCGATGCCTTCCAGCGCACCCGGCCCGCGGTGAGCGATGCCACGTGCAGCCTGTTCGGCATCGCTCAGCAGCCCATGCCGCTCCAGCAACAACAGGGCATAGGCGTCGCGCGCGACCGGCCGGGTCGCCTCGCGCGCCGCCTGCAGCGAGCGCACCCGCAACCGACGGAACACCGCCTCACCCACCCATTCGTGACGGGCCAGCGGCGCCGGCTCGGCGGCCGCGCCGACGGCCTCGGCATCGCGACGCGCCACACCGAAACGACCCTTGAGCAGCTTGCCCTGCGCTTCCAGCTGCGTGAGTGCCGCATCGGCCACGGCCACGCCCAATCCAAACGCGGCCGCCACCTCGGCCGTGGTGAACGGCGCATGGGTACGCGCATATCGGCCCAGCAGCTCGCCCAGCGGGTCCGATGAGGCCTGCAGGAAGGGCTCGGGGATGCCGCGCGGGAGGGTGACCCCCAGCGCATCGCGCAGCCGCGCAGCATCTTCGATGGCGGCCCAGTGCAGGCGGCCGGCGATCTGGACCTGGATCGCACGCCGCTCAGCGGCGAGATCGTGTAGATGCCCGGCAGGTTCGTCATCGACCCGCCGCAGCGCCATCGCTTCATCGGTGAGCGGGCCCAGTTCCCGCAGCAGATCGGCCGCCCCTTCCTTGCCGCGCGCACGGCGGTCGGGCGCCAGGCGCTGCAGCTCGTTGCCCACCTGCTCCACCACGGCCGCATCCAGCAGTTCGCCCAGATCGACCTGGCCGAGCAGATCGCCCAACAGGCCGCTGTCCAGTGACAGCACCGACGCACGGCGCTCGGCCAGCGGCACATCGGTGCCGTACATGAACTCGGCGACATAGCCGAACAGCAGGTTCGCCGCGAATGGCGACGGTACCTCGGTAGTGACATCGGCGATCGCCACGCGGCCGTCGGTGAGCCGCTGCATCAGCACGCCCAGCGCATCGAGATCGTAGACGTCCTGCAGGCACTCACGCGCGGTCTCGATCAGGATCGGGAACTCGGGGTAGCCCTGCGCGATGGCCAGCAGTTCACCGGCGCGCAGGCGCTGCTGCCACAGCGGCGAGCGACGACCCGGCGTGCGCCGCGGCAGCAACAGCGCGCGTGCGGCACATTCGCGGAAGCGCGCAGCGAACAGGGCCGAGCCGCCCACGGCGCGCGTGACGTCGCTGCGCAGACGCTCGGGCTCGAACAGGAACAGCTCCGCGCCCGGCAGGCGCCCCTGTGCGTCGGGCAGCCGCGCGATGATGCCGTCGTCGCTGGCGACCACTGCTGGATCCACGCCCCAGCGTTCGCGGATGCGCGCGGCCACCGCCAGCGCCCACGGATCGTGTACGCGCCGCCCATACGGCGAATGCAGCATCAGCCGCCAGTCACCGGCCTCATCGCGGCAGCGCTCCAGTACCAGCGTGCGATCGGTGGGCAGCACGCCGGTGGCCTCACGCTGTTCGGCCAGCAGGCCGGCGATGTTGGTGATCGCGTTGTCGGCCAATCCGCAGGCCTGCAGCCGCTCGCGCAGCCCGGCCGGCAGGCCCGCTTCCGCGGCACCGGCATCCAGCGCACCGATGAAGGCACCCACCGCCTCGCCCAGTTCGGCCGGGCGGCCCACGCCCTCACCGCGCCAGAACGGCAAGCGCGCCGAACGCCCCGGCGCGGGGGTTACCACGACCTGGTCATGGGTGATCTGCTCGATCCGCCACGAGGTGGCGCCCAAGGTGATCACATCGTTGACCCGTGATTCGTGGACCATCTCCTCATCGAGCTCACCGACCCGGCGCGACCCGGCACGCTCTTCGCCTTCCGGAAGCACCACACCGAACATGCCGCGGTCCGGGATGGTGCCCCCGCTGGTGACCGCCAGCTGTTTCGCGCCCGGCCGCGCGCTCAGTGCACCGGTGTCGCGGTTCCAGACCAGCCGCGGGCGGAAGCCGGCGAAATCATCGGAGGGATAACGCCCGGCCAGCATGTCCAGGGTGGCATCGAACGCGCTGCGCGGCAGCGAACGGTACGGCGCAGCGCGGCGTACGCGCGCATACCAGGCCTCCACGTCCAGTGTTTCCATCGCCGCGGCGGCCACTGTCTGCTGGGCCAGTACGTCCAGCGGGTTGCGCGGCGGATCGATCGCCTCGATCTCACCGGCCAGCATCCGCTCCACTGCCACGGACGCATCGATCAGGTCGCGCCGCGTGCGCGGGTAGACCAGGCCGGTGGAGATGCCCCCGACCTGATGGCTGGCCCGCCCCACCCGTTGCAGCGCGCTGGCGACCGAAGGTGGCGCGGCGACCTGGATCACCAGGTCGACCAGCCCCATGTCGATGCCCAGCTCCAGGCTGGAGGTCGCCACGACACAGCGCAGCTCGCCGGACTTGAGCGCCTGTTCGATCTCGCGGCGCTGTTCCTTGGAGACCGAACCATGGTGCGACCGGGCGATCAGCGCGTCCGCTCCGGCGGCCCGCCCGGCGGTGCCGCCGTTGAACGACCCGTAGTGCTCGGGGGCAGCCGCCGCCATCGATGCACGCGCCGGGAGCTTGCCACGGGCGACACGGTCGGCATGCAGTTCATTCAACCGGGCAGTCAGCTTTTCGGCCACGCCCCGTGAGTTGGCGAACACAATCGTCGAACGTCGCGCCAGCACCTGGTCCAGGATGCTGGCCTCCACATGCGGCCAGATCGAGCCGACCCGGCCCGCGGACGCGGGTGCATCGGCGGCAGCGGGATGCGGCGGAATGTCGGCCATGTCCTCGACCGGCACCACGATCCGGACCTCCAGCGCCCGCTGCGACGGCGGATGGACCACGGTGACCGGACGGTCGCCGCCGAGGAACCGCGCGACCTCCTCCACCGGGCGCACCGTGGCCGAGAGCCCGATGCGCTGCGCGGGCACCTGCAGCAGGGCATCCAGCCGCTCCAGGCTCAACGCCAGGTGGGTGCCGCGCTTGCTGCCGGCCACCGCGTGGATCTCATCGATGATCACGGTATGCACGTCGCGCAACGTCTCGCGCGCCTGTGAGGTGAGCATCAGGAACAGCGATTCGGGCGTGGTGATCAGGATGTCGGGCGGACGCCGCAGCAGCCGCGCCCGCTCTGCCGGGGTGGTGTCGCCGGTCCGGATCGCGACGGACAGGGTGACCGCCGGATCGCCACGCCGCGCACGTTCGGCGCTGACGCCCTGCAGGGGTATCTGCAGGTTGCGCTGGACATCGGCGCCGAGGGCCTTGATCGGCGAGAGATACAGCACACGGGTGCCGCGCTTCTTCGGCGCCGACGCCTCCGGCTGCGCATCGCCCGGCTGCTCATCGCTGGGAGGCTCACCGCTGCGGAACAGCTGGTCGATCGCCTGCAGGAACGCGGCGAGGGTCTTGCCCGAGCCGGTCGGCGCGATGACCAGCGTGTGCTGGCCGGCGCTGATCGCCGCCCAGGCATGGTCCTGCACGGGCGTGGGCGCAGCGAAGGCTGCCGTGAACCAATCGCGCGTGGCCGGAGTGAAGGTGGCCAGTGCGCCGGGGGCGGGGTCGTTCGAGGTGGGCATGGATCCGGATGTCATGGGACGCTCGCCCAGCGACGGCCGCGAGCGCAATGGAACCAGACTAGGGTATGCCGCGTCGGGCATCCGTCAATCGGCGCGGGACCGACGCGTCTCCGCCTGGCACCACCCGCCCCTGAGCCCCCGCCACTCGTCCCTTCATCACCCACATCCGGCCCCAGGCCAAGGCCCGCGGGCCTCTGCGGGAACACACTCGCTGGCATCGACCACGCCGCCGCCGCAGGAACGACCCTCATGAAACGACGCGATTGCCTCAAAGCCGGGCTGACCCTCCCGCTGCTGCCGATGCTGCTCAAGGCCGGCCCTGCCTTCGCAGCGATGCGTTCGAGGGTCCGGCCGGGCGCTGCGGGGTGGCCCGCTGCCGCCGAGTGGGACCGATTGTCGCGTGCGGTCGGCGGTCGGCTGTCGGTGCCGCAGTCCCCCTTCCTCGCTGACGCCGCCACCCGGGCCGCCGCGCTGGAACAGTTGCAGAATCCATTCTTCCTCGGCGATGCGCCCGCGCTCACCCAGACCAGTGGTTACTTCGGCGCGTGGCGGTCAGTGCCCAGCGCGAAGATGGTGGCCGCCGCCAACAGCGCCGAGGTGGCCGCGGCGGTGAACTTCGCCCGCACCCACCGCCTGCGCCTGGTTGTCAAAGGAGGTGGGCACAGCTATCACGGCACCTCCTGCGCGCCGGATTCGCTGCTGGTCTGGACCCGCGCGATGAACCAAGTCGAGCTGCACGATGCCTTCCTCGCCCACAACGCCCGCCCGGGCACGGCGCCGCAGCCGGCAGTCAGCGTCGGCGCCGGGGCGATGTGGATCGATGCCTACGATGCGGTCACCACCCGCGGCGGGCGCTATGTCCAGGGCGGCGGCTGCACCTCGGTGGGCGTGACCGGCCTGGTCACCGGCGGCGGCTTCGGCAGTTTCTCCAAGGCGCATGGCACGGCCGCGGCCAGCCTGCTCGAAGCCGAGATCGTCACCGCCGACGGGCAGATCCGCACCGTCAACGCCGACAACGAGCCGGACCTGTTCTGGGCCTTGAAGGGGGGCTGCGCGGCGAGTTTCGGGATCGTCACCCGGATGACGCTGCGCACCCATGACCTGCCCGATACCTTCGGCGGCGTCTCCTGCCAGATCCAGGCCAGCGACGACGCCAGCTGGCGGGCACTGGCGGCAGAGATGCTCCGCTTCTACCGCGACACGCTCTGCAACCCGCACTGGGGTGAGCAGTTCACCTTCAAGGACACGCGGCGGCTGTCGATCTCGATGGTGTTCCAGGGCATGTCGCGGGACGCCGCCGAGGCGACCTGGACGCCGTTCCTGGACTGGGTCCGCGCACGACCGGCCTATACCATCACCGAACCCTTGCAGGCACTGGCGATGCCGGCCAGAGACTTCTGGGACGCGGATTTCTTCCGCCAGCACGCCCCTGCCCTCATCGCCGAGGACACCCGCGAAGGCGCCTCCTCCCGGCACATGCTATGGAAGGGCGACCAGGGCCAGGTCGGCTGGTTCCTGCATGGCTACGCATCGGCCTGGCTGCCGTCGGGATTGTTGGACGATGCGCAGCGTGAGCAGGCGGCCGCCGCGATCTGTGCCGCCGCCGATCACATGGATGTCGGCCTGCACTGCAACAAGGGCCTGTTCGGCGCACCGGCGGCCGCGCTGGCCGCCAGCCGCGACACGGCCACCCATCCGGCGGTACTGGACGCCTTCGCGCTGGCGATCATCGGCAATGCCAGCGGGCCGGTGTATCCGGGCCTGGGCCGGACCGTGGATGAGCCCCGGGCAGGCCGGGGCGCCTTGAACGTGGCGCGCGCCTACCAGGCCCTGAGCGTGGTGGCGCCCTCGGCCCCGGCCTATGTCTCGGAGAGCGACTACTTCCAGCAGGACTGGCAGCAGGCGTTCTGGGGGCCGAACTACCCACGGCTGCAGGCCGCCAAGCGCCGCTACGATCCGCAGGGCCTGTTCGTGATCCATCACGGCGTGGGCAGCGAGGACTGGAGCGCGGACGGCTTCGAGCGCATCGGCGGCTGACGGCGCGTCGGGCAACATCTACGCCGCCGCTCCACCCTGGGCCTTGCCCAGCTGGGCGAGCACGCTGCGCAACGCCTGCTGCGCACGCCGGTTCTCCGCCGGCGTGCCGAGGGTGATCCGTACCCAGGTGTCATACGGGGCGAACACCCGGGCGATGCGCACGCCCTGTTGCAGCAGCCCGGCGGCGACGACTGCATGGGGGTGCCCGGTATCGACGAACACGAAATTGCCGGCCGCTTCAGTCGAGCGCAGGCGCAGCCCGCTCAGGACCTGCTGCCAGTGCTGCCGCTCCGCCGCCACGCTGCGCCGGACCTGGGCCACGTGGGCGGGATCGGCGAGTGCCGCCGATGCAGCGGCCAGCGACAACTGGTTCTGCGCGTGCGCGCCGCCGACGCCGCGCTGGCGCAGTGCCTCGGCGAGCGCCACAGGCACCAGCGCATACCCGACCTGCAGCCCGGCCAGCGCATGGATCTTGCCCAGCGTGCGGAACACCACCACGTTCTGGCCCTGCCGCAGCAGCCGCACCGCGCTCAACGTGGCGGCATCCTCGCGGTAGTCGAGGTACGCCTCGTCGACGATCACCCGCGTGCGCGCCTGCGCGGCGCTCACGAAACGATCGAACTCGGCCCCGGGGCTCAGCGTGCCGGACGGGTTGTGCGGATTGACCACGAACAGCGCGCGGGTATCCGGCGCGATCGCCGCCAGCAATGCGGGCAGATCATTTTCCAGCTGCGCGTTCAACGGCACTTCCACGGCCCGGCCGCCAAAGGGCCTGGCCGCATCCACCAGGGCGCCATACCCGGGCACGCTGTAGATGAAACCGCCCGCGCCCTGGCTCAGCGCAAGATGCTGGCCCAATGCTTCGAGCACTTCACCGACGATGACCTGTTCGGGCGCGACCCCTTCCAGCGTGGCGATCTGGCCCTGCAACGCCTGCAGCTGCGCGGCGCTGACATACCGCGGCGCCTCCGCCAGCGCACGCTGTACCGCGGGCCCGACCCGAGGTGACGGGCCGTAGCTGCTCTCATTAAGATCCAGCCGCAGCAGGTCCGTGGTTCGGCCGGCGGCCGTCACGGCGGCCGGCGCGGGCGGCGCAGCGGATCCAGCGGCCGGCGCCAGCGCGACCGCTGCGGCACTGGTCAGCCCGGCACGCAGCCAGTGGCGGCGCTGCGGGTCGGCAGGCAGGTGGCCTGCAGTCGTAGAACGGGTCATTGGAAACGGGCCTCCAGGCGTGCGTAGTAGTAGGTGCCACTCCAACCGAACGGCGACAGCTCGCTGTACGGGAACACGCCAAAGGTATCCGCGCCGGAGACCTGCGGGGTGGTCGCGATGTTGCGCGTCGGATAGGTGTTGAACAGATTGTTCGCGCCCAGCACGACAGTGACCGTGTCGGTGGCGCGGAAGGCGATGTCCAGATCGGTGACCCAGCGCGCCTCCAGTTTCTGGACCACGTCGACATTGCCAGCACTACCCGCTTCGGTCGGCAGCGTACGGAACCGGGTCGAACCCTGCGCGAAGGCGGCGACATTGGCCGCGCTCTGGTTGGTTGCCGCCACCCCTTCGATCTCACCGTAGCGGTGCGTGCCCAGGTGGATGCCCCAGCGGCCGACATCCCAGCCCAGCGCGACGGTCAGATTGTCGCGCGGCTGGCCTTTCTCCACGCGGGTGCGCTCGGTGACATCGAACAACGGCGTGCGCACGCCGAGCGCGGTGAGCTGCGCCGGGGTCGAGGCGACATGGGTCAGCTCGGTCTTGTTGCGGTTGTACGCGACGGTCGCGGTGAGCCTGCCATAGTCCGCCAGCTCCCAGCGGTAGCGCGCCGAGGCGTCCACGCCGGTGGTACGGGTATCGGCGGCGTTGCTGAAGTAGCGCACGCTGGTCACGCCCGGCGAGCCCAGCGCGGCCAGGTAGTCACGGATCGCGGTCGACCCGGCCGCATCAACGAAGTTGCTGGAGAGGAAGATCCGGTCGTCGATGTCGATCCGGTACACATCCACCGATGCGCTCAGCCCACCGATGCCCCAGGTGAGGCCCGCCGTGACATTGGTCGCCTGCTCCGGCTCCAGCGAGCGCGCCCCCAGGGCACGCGCTTCCACCGTATCCACCGGTGCGGTGCGCACCAGCACATACTCGGGCACCCCGGTCACCGCGTTGTTGAGCGTGCGGCTGCTGGTCGAACTGAAGTACTGCTGGGCCAAGGCCGGCGCATGGAAGCCGGTGCTGACCGAGGCCCGCACCGCCACCCCGCCGTCGAGCTGGTAGCGCAGGGCCAGCTTGCCATTGGTGGTGCTGCCGAAATCGCTGTAGTCCTCCCAGCGCCCGGCCAGCGAGACCAGGAAGCGATCGGTCACATCGGTTTCCGCTTCGGCGTAGGCCGAGACGTTGTGACGGTGATGGTTGCCGGCGTCCGCCGGCTGGATGCCCGCGAAGCCCTGCGAGCCGATCGTCGGCACCGCGCCGGCCGAGGGGCCATCAAGCACCCGCGCCGGCCCCCAAACGTATGCGTTCAGCTCACCGGGTGAAATGCCGTAGGTATCGCGGCGGAACTCTGCCCCGAGCGCCAGCCGCAGCGGTGCATGCCAGCCCAGCTCGATGCTGTTGTTGGCATCCAGATTGGTGGTCCACTGCGAGGCCTCCAGCGCACCGTTGTAGAACGCGGTGGGGCTGGCCGCACCCAGCGTGGCGTTGAGCGTGTTGCGGGTGCGGTAGACCAGCTTGTTGCGGCCGTAGACGCTGCTCAGGTCCCAGTGCCAGTCGCCGAGCAGACCTTTGATGCCTGCGCCGAGCGAGGCGTTGGTGCTCTGGGTATCGACCCACGGCAGGAACCCGTCCGGGTAGATCGCGCGCACGTTCTCGACCTGGCCGGCGCGGCGCAGGGAGGCGTTGGAACTGCCCTCGCTTACTCCGTAGCCGCCAAAGGCATACGCCTCCAATCCTTCAGCCCAGGCGAGCGGCTTGCGCAGGTTGCCGAACACGGTCTTTTCCACGGTGTCGGCCGAGTCGGCGAAGCGCCACAGGGCATCGCGGTCGATGGTGGCTTCGCGTGGGTCGGCCACGGCACCCGCCGCCGCGCCCCCGATCGGTGCCAGGCCGGTGCCGGAGCCGAAGGTGCCCGACGGCGCCACCGGCGCACCGTTGCGACCGATCCCGAAGTACTGCTGACGTGTATCGGGCAGGGCGCGGTTGGCGGCCTTGCGATCACGATAGTCCCAGGTGAGGTGCAGACCGCCGCCGTCGGCAAAGGCCACGCCGGTGTCCAGGGCGACGGCGGTGGTGCCACCGCCGCCATCGCGGGTGGTGCCGCGGCTGACCCGCCCTTCGAAGCCGGCATCCTCGCGCAGCACGATGTTGATCACCCCGGCAATGGCATCGGAACCGTACTGGGCTGACGCGCCATCACGCAGCACTTCGATCCGCTCGATCGCACTCACCGGGATCGCATTGAGATCGGTCGAGACCGCGCCTTTGCCCACCGTCCCGCCGGTATTCACCCATGCACTGGCATGCCGCCGCTTGCCGTTGACCAGCACCAGGGTCTGATCCGGCGACAGCCCGCGCAGCGTTGCCGACCGGATATGCGTGTTGCCGTCCGGTGTGGTCGGGTGCGGGAAGTTGAACGAGGGCAACAGCGACTGCAGGATCTGGCTGATATCGGTATAGCCGCTGCTGCGGATGTCCTGCGCGCCCAGCACATCGATCGGCACCGGCGATTCGAGCACGGTGCGGGCCTGGGTGCGGTTACCCAGGACGGTGAGCTGGTCGAGCTGGGTGACCGCGGGCGCACTTGCCGCGGTTTGAGCATGCACCGGAACGGCGGTGAACAGGCTGGCAAGCACGGCGACGGACAGGCGGCGACGTCGCAGCGCGGTGGTGCGAGGATTCATGACAACTCCGAAGAGATCGGGCATCACGCCCGAGGAAGACGATGGAACAGCGCAGGCGGTACGTCAGCGGCGACATCGCCGTGGCAGATTCGAAGCAGGCAAGACACGTCCCCAGGTGACCCTGCCGGACATGTTGCAAACTTGTTGCAGAGCGTCAATCGGTGCGGACACGTGCATTCGCGCCGGGCTGCTCAGGTGGGTAACGAGCGCGGGGCAAGTCACTGATTTCATTCGGCGCGGCCAACGGCGTCGCACCGAGGTCCTTACTTCCGGGCATATCCAGATAGCCAACCGTGCGCGACCGGCAGTGCCTGTACCCTGCCCGCATCTGCCCGCCTGCGCAGACATGACAATCCGCAGGTGCAGCCGCACCCGTGCAGGCGTAGCCTGCCCGCAGCCTGCCGCCAACGGAGATCGCCCCGTGATTACGACCTCGCCTGCCCGCCGTGTTCCTGTCCTGCTCGCACTGGCCATCGCCGGCGCACTGCTGCTGCCGCGAGCCGACGCACATGCGCAGGCCCCGTCCACGGCGAGCACACCGGCCACCCCCTCGTTCAATGCCCTGCTCGATGCGCAGACGATGGCCGCGATCAACGCCGATCCGGAACTGCGCACGATGCTCGGCATCAGCGACGATGCAGGCGGTGATCTGTCCGGCCAGCTGACCGACGTCTCGCTGGCCCGGCGCGAGATCAACCGCCGCTTTCTTGTCGACAACCTGGCGCAGATCCGTGCCTGGAAAGGTGCACCGCTGGATCCGCAGCAACGCCTCAGCGACGGCCTGGCGCGCTGGTTCTACCAGACCCAGATCGATCTGATGGCCGTGCCATGGGCCGCGGCCTGGTTGCCGGTCGGCGGCAGCACCTACGCGATCGACCAGTTGTTCAGCCTGCCGGTCAACCTGCCGCAGTTCATGGACAACCAGCATGCGGTGACCGACGACACCAGCGCCCGCCGCTACATTGAACGGCTCCAGGCGATGGGCACCAAGCTGGACCAGGTCCGCGCCAACGTCGACATGCAGGCCCAACAGGGCGTGGTGCCGCCGGCGGTTGCGCTGGAAGGGGCGGCCAACCAGTACCGTGCCCTGCTGAAACCGGCGCCGCAGGACAGCCTGTGGGTGCAGTCGTTGCAGCGCAAGCTGGACAAGGTCCCGTCCATCCCGGCGGCCCGGCGCGCTGAACTGATCGCGCAGGCCACCGCTGCGGTGCGAGACGCGGTGAACCCGGGGTATCAACGCCTGCTCGACAACGTGCAGGCCACGCTGGCGACCCATCCCGGCAACAACGGTGTGTGGGCACTGCCCGAGGGCAAGGCCTACTACGATGCCGCGCTGCGCTGGTATACCAGCACCGACCTGGATGCCGATGCGATCCACCAGATCGGCCTGCGCGAAGTGGCGCGGCTGGACACGGCGATGGATGACCGCCTGAAGCAGCTGGGCCTGCGCGAGGGCAGCGTGGCCGCCCGCATCGAACAGCTACGCAAGGACCCGCGCTACCTGTATGAGGACAGCGACGCCGGCCGCAGGCAGCTGATCGGCGACATCGAACAGCGCCTGCGTGATCTTGATCCGATCCTGCCGACCTACTTCGGCCATCTGCCGACGCAGGAGCTGCTGGTTCAACCGGTACCCGCGCACATGCAGACCACTTCGCCCGGCGGCTACTATTACCCACCGGCGATGGACGGCTCGCGGCCGGGCACCTTCTTCATCAACCTGGGCGATATCACCTCCAATACGCGCTGGAGCATTCCCACCCTCACCTATCACGAGGGCTCGCCGGGGCATCATTTCCAGATCTCGATCGGCCAGACCCTGACCGCGCTGCCGATGCTCCGCCGCAGTCTCAATCCCAGCGCCTTCAGCGAAGGCTGGGCACTGTATGCCGAACAGCTGATGGCCGAGACCGGCGTGTACCGCGACGACCCCGCCGGTGATCTGGGCCGCCTGCAGGCCGAGATGTTCCGCTCGGTGCGGCTGGTGGTCGACACCGGCCTGCATCGCAAACGATGGACCCCCGAGCAGGCCATCGCCTACATGCAGGACAAGACCGGCATGACCCCGGCGGATGTGCGCATCGAGGTTTACCGCTACCTGGTGCAGCCCGGTCAGGCCGCCTCCTACAAGATGGGCCAACTGCGGCTGTTGGAACTGCGCGAGCAGGCACGCCGGGAGCTGGGCGACCGCTTCGACATCCGTGCGTTCCACGACCTGATCCTGGGCAACGGCGCCATGCCGATGACGGTGGTCAGCCAGGCCGTGGACGCCTGGATCGCCGCCGGCGGACCGGCCTCCACCCGCACCCCCTGAGCCCACCACGCAGGCACCGGCGCGATGCCGGTGCCTGCGTATAAATACCTAGCGACTTACCGTGTAACTCCGGTTGTCCGTCGCGTGGGCGGTGCGCAGAGTGTCAGCAGGGTCGGCCCGTCGCGCGCCCCACTGACGACACTCTGGAGACTGTCATGCCGCGCACCTCATCGAGCCTGCTGTTGGCGCTGGTCCTGGCCGGCCCCCTGCTGCTGCTTCCTCCTCCGCTGGCGGCGCAGCCCGCGGCGGCCAGCGTTGATGCCCAGGCCGTACAGGCACTCACCCGCATGGGCGCAGCCCTGCGCGCGCTGCCGCACTTCACTCTCAACGCCACCACCAGCACCGAGTACGTGCTCGATGATGGCCAGAAGATCGCCCTGCCGGGCACCGTCGCGTATCGCGTGCTGGGACCGGACCACTTCTTCGTGGAGATACAGAGCGAGGACCAGCACCGCCAGCTGTTCTACGACGGCAAGGCGCTGACGATCTACTCGCCGCGGCTCAAGTACTACGCCACGCTGGATGGCCTGAACAAGAGCAGCCAGGCGCTGTTGACCGAATCGGCGACGACGTATGGCATCGAGTTGCCGCTGGCGGATCTGTTCCTGTGGGGCACGCCGGCGTTTCCGACCGATCAGCTGCAGTCCGCGCTGCGCATCGGCAGCGCCCGCATCGGTGGCGAGGCAACCCAGCACTACGCCTTCCGGCAACCCGGGGTGGATTGGCAGGTCTGGATTTCCGACGCGACCCACCTGCCCCGCCAGCTGGCGATCACCAGCCATAGCGACCCCGCGTTGCCGACCTACCAGGCCACGTTGAACTGGGATACGCGGCGCGCGGTGACCGCCAGGGAGTTGGCGTTCGATCCCAAGGGCGCGACGAAGATCGTGTTCGTACCGGTCGCGCTGGCCGTACAGACCACTGACGGGGAGAACTGAGCATGGACCGTTCCGCTTGCCTGCGCGCCACGCTGGCCCCGGCCCTGATGACCCTGATGCTCGGCGCCGCGCTGCTGCCTGCCGACGCCGACGCGCGCCCCGGGCTGCGCGGCTTTGCCCATCCCTCGATCGCCCATGCCGGCGGCTTCGGCGGCGGCGGTCTGCCTCATGGAGGCGGCGGGTTCGCGCCGCACCCGCCGGGGCCTGGCCCCGCCCCGCATCCAGGTCCGGGCCCGCGCCCGGAGCCCGGCCCGCATCCTGGCCCAGGTCCCGGTCCCCACCCTGCTCCGGGGCCGGGTCCCGGCCCGGGACCTCATCCTCCAGGTCCTGGACCAGGCCCAGGCCCTGGCCCTGGACCTGGACCCGGTCCTGGCCCCGGGCCGCATCCGCCCGGGCCACCCCCTCCGCCGCCCCCGCCGCCGTACTGGGACCATCCGTTCTGGGACGCCGCCGCGTTCACCGCAGGCGTGGCCGTCACGTCGGCCGTGATCGGCTCGGTGGTGTACTCCTTGCCGGTGGACTGCAGCACGGTCGTCGTCAATGGCATCGGCTACCAGCAGTGCGACAACGCCTGGTATCAGCCGCGCTATGCGGGCACGACGGTGCAGTACATCGTCGTGGATGCGCCGCGATGAGGTGTCGGCGGCATCGGGCCTGGCTGGCGCTGCTCGCCCTGCTGGGTGCCGCGCCCCTCGCCGCGCAGCAGGCGCCGGCCGGATCGGCGTCCTCCGACGACATCGCACGCAAGCTGGCCGATCCCGGTGCGGCGCTGATCTCCGTGCCGTTCCAGTACAACTACCAAGGCTCGGTCGGGCCTGGCGGCGACGCGCACAACCAGCAGTTGAAGATCCAGCCGGTGATTCCGTTCGTCGGCGACAGCGGCAAGTTCATCCTGCGCCCGATCCTGCCGCTGAGCTGGAACCAGTTTCCGCAGGACAAACACGGCACCGGCGATCTGTTCGTGCAGGGGTATTACATCCCCAAGACCGCGGCGGAAGCGCATGGCACCGAATTCGGCTACGGCTTCGCCGCGCTGCTGGACACCGCTTCGCACGACAGTCTGGGCACGGGCAAGTACTCGCTCGGCCCGGCCTTCATCCTGGTCCACAAGACCAAGGCGTGGACCGTCGGCGCACTGGCCAACCATGTCTGGTCCGTTGCCGGCGATGACGACCGCGAGGATGTCAGCAGCACCAGCGTGCAGCCGTTCGTGACCCGCAACCTGCCCGGTGGCTGGTCACTCAGTGTCACCTCGGAAACCAATTACAACTGGAAGGCGGCCAGCGGCGATGCCTGGACGGTACCGCTGGGTGCCACCGTCTCCAAAGTGCTCAGGCTCGGGCATACCCCGATCAGCATCGGTGTCGGCGGCTTCTACAACGTGGACCGGCCGCAGTACGCCAGTCGCTGGACCGGCCGGTTGATCGTGACCCTGGTCTTTCCCGAATGAGGCTGCTTCCCATGAACCGTTCTCTTCTTGTCGGCACCGCCCTGATCCTGCTGGGCGTGGCCCCCCTCGGCTGCAGCACCTCCACGCCCGCACGCAGTGACGCACCGCCCTCCACCGAAAAGATCGAGGCGCAGAACCAGGCGCGTACCGCCACCGCCGCAGTGCTCTCGCGGTTGTATGCCGCGCAGCCCGGTGCACGCCAGGCCGTGGAGCAATCGGCGGGTTACGCGGTCTTCCGCAGCTTCGGGGTCAAGGTATTGATTGCCGGCGGCGGCGGCGGGCATGGTGTGGCCATCGACAACCGCAGCGGCCGCGAGACCTTCATGCGCATGGTCGAGATCCAGGCGGGCCTGGGCTTTGGCGCCAAGACCTTCGACCTGGTCTGGGTCTTCAAGACGCCCGAGGCGTACCAGGACTTCATCACCCGCGGCATCGAGATCGGCGGCCAGGCAACGTTGGCAGCGAAAGTGGACAGGGCCGGCGGTGGACTCACCGGCGCGGTGCAGATTTCCGAGAACGTCTGGGTGTACCAGATGACCGAAAGCGGCCTGGCGGCGGAGCTGACCGTCAAAGGCACCCGCTACTACCCCGACAAGACATTGAACTGAGCCAGCAGGCCAAGGAGTTCCCATGCATGGCCATCCGCTGGTCTGGATCGTCAGCCTGTTCGTGCTGCCCCTGGTGGCGGCGCTGGTGCTGAGCCTGTTCGTCCGCCACCGCGGCATCAGTGCCAATGCGGTGCTGGCCTGGTTCGTGATCGTGTGCTGGTGCGGGGCGCTCGGGGTAATTCTCTCGCAGGTGTGGTGACCCGCGCTGCCGGCCAGCGGCCGGCACTACCTGTGCATTGCGTGTTCGCCCTGCCCGCGCTGCCGGCCAGCGGCCGGCACTACCTGTGCATTGCGTGTTCGCCCTGCCCGCGCTGCCGGCCAGCGGCCGGCACTACCCAGGCAGGCGAGCACCCCACGGTTGTGCCGGCCGCTGGCCGGCATCACAGCGATTGCCCCAGCTCGATGAAGAGCACGTTCTCGCCGCCTTCGCGGAATCCCATGCCGAAGATCAGCGGGCCGACCCACGAATCGAAGCCGAGGAATACGCTGCCGTTCCAGATGCCGTCGCTCAGTGACATGTCGCTGCGCCGCTGCCAGGCATTGCCGTACTCCACCGTGCCCCCGACCTGCGCCGAGCGGCCCAACAGCTTGCCCAGCTCATAGGTATAGCCGGCGAACCCGAGCGCATAGTCCTGGCCAGTCAACTGGTTGTGCTGGAACCCGGCCAGCCGCCAGCGCCCACCGAGGCGGTAGAGGTTCTGCACCGGCGCCGTGCCCGACGCGGTCACGTGATAGCGCAGCCCCAGCTGCAGCGCATGCTTGCCAAACGATCTGGCGGCCACGGCATCCAGATCGATCTGCCCGAAGCGGGCATCTGCGCCGAGGCTCGGGCTGGACTGGTACGTCCCCGCCGTGACGAGATAGCCATCGCGCGGGAAGTACACGCTGTCGATATCGTCCAGGGTCGCCTGCGCGATCCACGCGCCCTCGTCGAAGTTCACCCGCGGAATGGTGGGGTCGCCCACTTCCACCTCCGCATTGCCGGTATACCGCTGCACGCCGACCGACAGCGCCAGCACATTGGACACATTGCGGAACACGGCCAGCGTCGCACCGGTACGACGCACGCGATAGCGCGCGATCTTGTCGCCGGCATCGTCGTAGAGATTGAAGCTGCGGGTCTGGAACCCGCCGCCCGCCTGGAAGGCGTAACGATCGTGCAGATCGAACGGATGATAGTACTGGCCGGTCAGACCCGGCTCGCTGCCGATCTGCAGGGCGATACGCGCTTCGGCACCGTAGGGCGACAGCGGCGAGAACAGCAGGCCGGCGCGCAGGTTGCTTTCGTGGTTGCCTTCCAGATCGTTGCTCAGGCTGAGCCCGGCTTCCAGGTACACCGGTCCGTTGGGCTTGGCATACGCGGACACCACCACGCCGGTGCGTCCGTCACGCTCCTTGACCTCATAGTTGATGCTGGCCAGCGTTCCCATGCCGTAGGCGCGCAGTACACCGGCCTGCATCGCCTCGATATCCAGCGGCGCGCCGACGTGGACCGGGAGATAGGACAGCAGCAGCGCATCGGCATAGCCGGTGTGGTTGTCGACCTCGACAAAGTCGATGGTGGCCGGTGCCACCGGATGCGTGCGACCGGCACGCTGGGCGGCCAGTCGGGTGTACTCCTGCGGCGCCTGCGCGAACGCCTGCAGCGCCGGCGCGGCCTGGTCGGCGGCGAGCTGGCCGATCCGCAACGCCTCGGGCGCCTTGTCGAAATCGCCGGTGGCCACCTTGCCGGTCAGATCGGGCGAGATCAGCAGATCCTGCGCGCCCAGACTGTCCAGTTGTGCCTGCGCGCTGCGGGTGGTCAGGAAGCCGCTCAGCTGGCTGATCACATCCACCAGGCTGGCGTCGCGATCCAGCGCGCTCAAGGGCGTGCCGACGTCCACCGCGATGACCCGGTCGGCCCCCATCGCGCGCACCACGTCGATCGGCACCTGGTTGGACAGGCCGCCATCAAGCAGCACGTGCCCGTCGATCACCACCGGCCGGAAGATGCCCGGCAAGGACATGCTCGCGCGCATCGCCATCGGCAGGCTGCCTTCGGCCAGCACCACCGGCATGCCGGTATTGATGTCGGTGGCGACCGCCCGGAACGGGATCGGCAGGTCATCGAAGCGGCCATTGACCCGGCCGCCGCCGGTGGCGCGCTCGAACAGGGCGATCAGCTTTTCGCCCTCGGAGACCCCCCCGGCCAGTGCCACCGCCTTGCCCTCGCCGCCGAGCCCGATGCCGATCGGTGCCAGCTGTGCGTAATCGTCGGCCTTGCGCCGCAGCGAGCGCTCACGGCGTGGCAGGGTGTCGGTGAACAGGCTCAGCCATTCGGTGCTCAGCACCAGCTGCTCGATCTGCTCGGGCGTGGAGCCGGACGCGTACAAGGCACCGACCAGCGCGCCAGCACTGGTACCGGCGATGCAGTCCACCGGAATATGCAGCGCCTCCAGCTGCTTGAGGATGCGCACGTGTGCGATACCGCGTGCGCCGCCGCCGCCCAGCGCCAGCCCGATCCGTGGCCGGGTGTCACCCGGGCCGCGCACGCCGCAGTGGTCTGCCTGGCCTGCGGGCGCGGCAGCGACCACCGGTTCGGCAGCCTGCAGCGGCGACACGGCGACACTGGCGCACAGCCACGCCACTGCGAGCGCCGAGGCGCGCGACGCCGGGTGCCCGGGGCGTTTCAGCGCCACGCGCTGCCGACCTGGATGTAGAACGTGTCGTCTTCCGGGCCCCACGCATAGTCCACGCCGACATGCATGCCCAGCTGGCGGGCGATCAGATAGCGCACGCCGGCGCCTTTCGACACCTGGCTGGCGCCGTCGCTGAAACTGTTGTGCCGGCCCCAGGTGCGCCCCGCACCAACGAAGCCGATCAGCGCCCAGCGCTGGGTCATGTTCCAGCGCAGCTCACTCTCCAGCACCGCAGCCCGCGTGTCCTGGTAACGCGCCGAGCCGATGCCGCGCAGGTCGATGTAGGGCAGTCGATAGAACGGAATGTCACCGTTGGCCCAGCGGGCATCCGCGCGCGCGCCGAGCACGAAATGCCTGCCCATCGGCCAGTAACCGAAGGCATGCCCGCGATAGCTCTGGAAACTGGCATCGCTGCCGATCCCCGGCAGATACGCGTTGCCTTCGATCATGCCAAGCCAGCCACTGGAAGGCGTGAACGGGTTGTCGCGCGAATCGTACTCCAGCGACAGGCCCAGCCCGGAGCTGCGCTTGGACAGTTCGTGTGGCTGGAAACGATCGCGGTCGGAGGCGACATCGAAGCCGATATCCAGATCCATGTAGATCCAGGCCAGGCCGACATAGAGATTGCGGTCACCCAGGCGCCGGAAGCCCTGCTGGAAGGACATCAGGCCGTCCATGTTGTAGTCGATCTTCTGCGCGGGCAGCACCGTGCCGGGCGTATAGAAGCCCAGGTTGAACGACGCTTTGGCCACGCCGCCGCGGTAGCGCCAACGGTCATCGTCGAAGTGCAGCGAGGCGCCCACGCCATACGCTTCGCTGCCGTTGGAGGTGCGCATGGCCCCACCGCCGTAGATGTCCGGCGTAACCATCTTCGGGGCACCGTCCTCGCCCGTCGCCCCCGAGGACGGTGGGCGGTGGAAGAACGCCAGCGCCACGCCACCGCCGTTGCCGACGGCCGGATCGGTGACGATGATCGGAACCGGCAGAAAGCCGCGGTGCTCCAGCAACCAGCGCGACATGTCGAACCGGCCGTCTTCGGCGTCACGGAACAGGGACGCCCGTGGCGCCGGAGCGGCCGCGGGCGCCGGCGCAGGCGATGGAGCGGCGGGCTGCTGGGCAATCGCGGCGCAGGGCGTGAGCACGCCCAACAGCGAGAGCAGGCGTACGGCATGGCCGATCGACACGGGGGCACCTCGGGGATGGGAAGCCAAGTGCGCGGGCCCGTGCCGGTGGGAGGGAACAGCCCGGCGCGGGCCCACGCGGTTGAACGCATCTCAGGCCGTGCCGCAGTGATCAGCGTGCGGCGGTCGTGCCCGGCGGGAACGCAGCAAACAGCTTGTCCAGGCCGGCTTCCACCGCCGCGTTGACCTTGTCCGGCGAGGTCGGCACGGTGCCGCTGGCGGTGCCGCGCCAGACCGCCTGCTTGGTCTTGGCGTCGAACATATCCACGACCAGCGTGCCGACGTCATAGGTGTGCACCGTGGTGGTGGCATTACCCATGGCCATCCCGCCACCCCAGCCGCCGCCACGCCAGCCCCAGCCGCCCATGCCCGTCCCGGAGTAGAACGTATCCAGGGTCTGCTTCTGACCGGTGGCGATATGCGCCGCCAGGGCGATGTCGCCGTTGGGCGCTTCGCGCAGGCCCTTGGCCTGCAGGCGTGCGTTGATGCCGTCGATGATGCGTTGCTGCACCAGCGGCGAGCTCGCCTGGGGTTTCATCGCCCAGGTATAGGTCTTGTAGGAGGCGAAACTGGCTGACGGATCGAAGTCGGTCTTGACGGTCGGAGTGGATGCACAGGCGACCAGAGAAGTCGCCAGGACGGCGATGGCAAAGGCTTTCATGACGCGAGTCTCCAAAGGCGGGATGGAAAGACGCGCTGCGGTCGCAGCCGTCCTGGGGCGGGCCGTGGTGGCCAGTGGTTCCAGCCCCACGGTAGTGCACTGCCGGCCACGCGTAATGCGCATAACTACGGTAGAGAGGCGGGAAAAACTACCGAGTCAACGCGGCGGATTGATCACCACGTATTGCACGGTGGTCCCGGCATAGCGCGGCTCATACCAGACATTGCCGCACTGCTGGTAGGCCATGCCGTTGATCACCGTGGTCACGCAGCTGGGCGGAACCGAATTGACGATCGAACCGATCACCGCCGAGGTCACGGCCACGCCCGCCGTCACCGCTGCAGCGGTGGCGAAGGGATGATCGTCCCAGTGGTTCCAGTGGTCGTCGTGGTAGTTCACATCCACATTGACGTTGCGGTTCACGTTGCGATTGACGGTGCGGTTGCTGTCGATGTTGCGGTTGATGTTGGCCCCGCGGTTCACGTTGCCGCCCTGCGGGCGCTGCACCGGGCGGTTGATGCTGGTATGCGCACTGGCGCGCGCGCCACCGCCATGGAAGCCGCTGCGCTGCGCGCTCGCCGATGCGGACACGGCCAGCAACACCACCAGCAGCATGCCCGCCGCCAGGGAGGAGGCCACGAAAAAGCGGTTGATCACGATACGCATGTCAGTTCTCCTGCCCAGCATCGGTGACGACCACCGCGACCGGCACCAGCTTGATGCGGGCCGCATCGGCCGGCGGCGTGAACTGGAAGGCGGTCGCGGGCACGGCGCTGCGCGTGTCCCAGCGCAGGTGGGCGCGATACTGCGGCAGCGCCGGATCATCCAGTGAGGTGATCACCAGCTTCTTCGGCAATGCGGTGGCCTTGCTGACCCACAGCTGCCAGTCCACGCCATCCTGCTTGAACGCGTACTGCTCGATCGCCTCGCCGTCCACCGTGCCACCGCCGATGTGCAGCGCGCCACGGATGGCGGTTTTGGGCGCCTTGTCGGTGCCCCACAGGAACATGTCGGCCAGCGGCATGTCGATGCCATAGCGGGCGGCGGCATCGTCCACCAGTTCGCCCAGCGTACTGTTCAGTCCGTCCACCTGGGCGTAGTACTTCAGGCGCGGCGAATACAGCGACAACGCCTTGCCGTCGTAGAACAGCTGGCGCAGCTGGCGATCGCTTCGCAGCTCCAGGAACAGCTGGTTCGGGGCGCGCACCTTGTAGGTCACCACACCATCCAGCTCCACCTTCTGGCCGTCCTCCAGCACGATCTCGGTGCTGGCATCGGAGGTCAGCGAGAACTGCTTGAGCGCACGCAGCGCAGCGCCCATGCGGTCCAGAGCGGCCAACGCCTCGGGATCGCGCTCGGGCGCGTCGGCCGGTGCAGCCGGGGGGGAGACGGGAGTGGCAACACGGGTGGCGCCGTGCGCGACGGGCGCCAGCGCCGCCAGCATCAGGCAGGCCGACCACGCAACCGGGGGAATGGCAGAGGACATGACCGTTACTCCATGGCACGGTAAACAGTGGCCGCCGTCAGGCGACCGGGATCAGAAGCCGCCGCTGATCGACAGACTCCACGGGTCGCCTTCGAAGCGGTTCTTGACGCTGAATTCGCCGACATAGCGGAACGACACATCCACATGCTCGCCGCCGGACCATTTCTTGCCGTAGGTCAGCACCGGGCCGATACCAAACGAGCGGCCTTTGAAGCCCCCCAGGCGGTCGGCGGTGTCGCCCTTGTCGTCCTGCAACTGCTGGATCCAGCCACCAGCCGCCCCGAACCCCCAGCCACTGGCGGTGCGCTTGACCAGCAGCGCATCAGCCCGTGCGACCACGCCGTTCTTGTAGTCGGTATCGTCGTTGCGGGTGTACCAGTCGGTGGCGCCCAGCACACTGAATTCCAGCGTGCCCTTCTGGAACAGGTGCGTGTAGCCCACGCTGGGCGAGAACGTCCAGATGTTCATGCCTGGATTGGCCAGCCGGTTCGGGTCGTACTTGGCGGTGGGCGCATATACGTATACGCCGAAGGAAAGGTGCTGCACCTCGCTGATGTGGAACCCGGCGATCACCGGGGCGAAGTACACGTCGAACAGATTGGAGGCATGGTCCTTGGTCTGGAAACGGTTGCCCAGTGGGCCTGCCAGGTTGGCGGTGACCTCGGCATCGATGTACGGCACGGTCAGCATCGAGGCGAAATTCCAACGCCCGGCCTGGGTCGGCCATACGTACACCCCGGTGGCAGCGGTCAGGTTCACGTCGGCCTCCAGGCCCAGCGAGATCTGCCCGGCGATGGGCGCGGGGCGGTCGCCGCTGATCTTGCCGTTGTAGCGGATGTAGCTCAGCGACCACTGCATGCCCGGCTCCGGCGGAATCACACCGGCGTACGAGGTGATCTGCATGCCGGTGATCGAGCGCCCGAGCGCGCCCTCGGTCGCCCATGCCGGCGCGGCGGACAGTGCAGCCAGCGAGCCCAGCGCGAGGGCCAGTGGCCAGCGACGCGGCAGGCGGAGAAAGGACATGGTCATGCGGTGGCCCTCCGGCACGGGTGCAGGTTCATGGATACGCACCTCACAGCGGCTCCGGCTCCGGCGCCGGCCGCGTGGCACGCTGACGTTCGCGGACATCGGCGATGTCGCGCTCCAGGAAATAGTTCAGGAACGTGCGGATCACCGCGATCGCGGCCAACTGACCGATCGCGTCCCAGCTGGTGTAGATCGACGATTCGATGATGTCCGCCGAGAGCTGCATGGTCAGCCCGGCCACCAGCCAACGCCCGTAGCCCAACCACAGGTCGCGGCGCTCGACGTTGGTCAGGTGGCCGCGCAGCGCCAGCCGCACGGCCCTCACGAACACCACCACGGTGGCCATCGCGATCAGCACCAGGGCCATCGCATCGATGATCACCACCACCGGTTCGGTGATGGCGATCAGCCACGCCTTGAGAGGAAGCATCGTCGGGGCTCCGGTAGGCATCGCATTGCGGGGCGTTCGGGTTCATCCGCGCTCCACGCAACGGAAGCCGAGGTGGCAGGTGGAGGTATCGATGGGCTGCGCCATGCGCGCCGCAGGCCGGTAGCGCCTGCAGTAGTTCGGCGCACACAGGTGTGAGCCGCCCTTCATCACCCGGCGCGGAACCGCGCTTCGATCGCGCGGGTCGTGGCTGCGCTCACGCAGCCCGCCACGCGGATTGTCGATCGCGCAGCACGGCTTGCCCTGCAGCTGGTCATGCTGCTGATACCAGTCGCGGGTCCATTCCCAGACGTTGCCGATCATGTCGTACAGCCCGTATCCGTTGGGCGGATAGCTGCCGACCGGTGACGTCCAGCGGTGGCCGTCCTCATCCAGGCTCTGCCAGGGAAATTCGCCCTGCCAGGTATTGGCCTGGTGGCGGCCGCCGGGAATGAGGGTGTCGCCCCAGGCGAACTCACCCCTCTCCTGGCCGCCACGCGCTGCGAATTCCCACTCGGCCTCGGTCGGCAGGTCCTTCTCCATCCACCGGGCATAGGCCAGCGCATCGGCGAAGGTGACGTGGACCACCGGGTGATCCTCCAGGCCTTGCAGGCTGGACAGCGGACCCCGCGGATGCCGCCAGTCTGCCCCGGGAATGTAGTGCCACCAGTTGTGTGTGTTGCCCATGTCCACCGGGTGCGGAGGCTGCACGAACACCACCGAGGCCGGCTGCAGCAGCGCCGGGTCCGCGCCGGGATAGTCGCGCGGATCGGCTGACTGCTCGGCTGCGGTGACGTGGCCAGTGGCCTGGATGAAGCGGGCGAACTCCCGGTTGGTCACCGGGTAGCGATCGATCCGGAACCGCCCTACCCGCGCCTTGTGCGCCGGACGCTCTTCAGGATAGTGATCGTTGGAGCCCATGCTGAAGACTCCGCCAGCCAGCTCGATCATGCTATCGGCCACGACACTCATGCGAACGGCGCCACGTTGAAGGTCATGCTGACGATCGCCAGCAGGCCAAGCAGCCACAGCAGGCCGGCGGTGATCAGGGTCAGCGAGATCGGGTAGTGACTCTCCCCGTGGATCAGGCCTTCGCGGATCATCTCCTCGCGCTCGGCACGCAGGCCCTGCATGTAGCGGATGTGATAGAGGATGCCGAGGGTCAGCAGCACCATGCCGAGGCCGACCAGCGCGATGCCGAAGTTGCGTGGCGCATGCGGACGCAGGCCGACGCCGGGCACCTCCAGCATGTGGCCGAAGAACTGATAGATGGTGAAACCGAAGCCGATCAGCGACAGCGCCGTGCGGATGATCGACATCAGCGTGCGGTCCGCGCTCATGCGCGTGCGCTGGAATGACATCCCGGTGCGCCGCGAGGAGAGCTCCATCGAGGTGGCATCGGCACCCCCCAGCAGCGTTTTGGCCTGCTCGATGGTGAGCGCACGCTCGGTCAGCTGCTCGCGGGGGTCCTGGGCACTCATCGGCTGGTCGTCTCGTGAGGGGGTCATTTGCGGTGCAGGAAGTAGCTGGCGATGCGGGTAGTCGGTCCGCGCAGGATCAGATACGGCAGGAAGCCGAGCACGACCGCGATGACGAAGGCTTCTACCGGATACTTGAACGCGCCGAACATGCGGAACTGGTAGATCACATCCATGCCGACCCCCAGCAGAAGAATGCGGGCGGTTGCGGTGACCCCTTCGCGCCAGGCGACCAGCCGGTCACCAGCAGAGCTGTGCGCCATCAGCCAGGCATAGGGCGCCTTGCCCGCCTTGGCATCCTTGATGCCATCGATCAACGCCGCGATCAGCGCCATCGTCGGCTGCAGGAAGAAGCGGAAGGTCATGGGGCCATCCGCGCGATCGATCATGTCGGTCCAGAAGCGCGTCAGAATATCGATCACCAGGAGCATGGGCGGGATCCTTGCGTCAGGCCTCCAGCTTGGGCGCCGCCCGGTAGCCACACAATCGAGTTGTTACTGCAACCTCTCCAGTATTTTTACTGCGTCCAACGCGTGGAAAGGCAGCGCTATGCTCAGCGATATCGCGTCCGCTGCCCGCTGCAGCCGCGCCTTCTCTTTCTTCGCCACGGGCCCCCCATGCACTTGGACCAGCACCACTACTCCCTGATGCGCGGCGGACTGGTGCATCGGCTGCTGCAGGCCGCCGGCATGCTGCGCGGCACCGCCCGCCTCTCGCTGTGGATGGCCGCGGCATTGGTGGTGATCTCGCTGGCGCCGTTGGTGGTGCTGACCGCGCGCGCGGGCACCCTGTGGACGCTCCCCCCGGGCATGCCGTTGCTGGGGGACTACGCCACCCTCGCCCGCGTACTGCTGGCGATGCCTCTGCTGGTGATTGCCGCACCGCGCTCGGACACCTTGCTGCGCAATGCGTTTCGCCAACTGACCCGCGCCGGCCTGGTGCCACCGCAGCGACAGGGCAGATTGACCGCGCTGCTGGCGAAGGTGCGCCGCTGGCGCGATGGCTGGCTGCCTGAAGCGCTCTGTGTGGTGATCGCATGGCTGCCGCTGTTGTTCGGCACGGACAGCGTGAGCCTGCTGCCGGGCGTCGCCGACTGGCGCCTGGAGCACGGTGCATTGACGGCCGCCGGACGCTGGTACGAATGGGTCGCCGTGCCGCTGTTCCGGCTGGTGGCGTTGCTCTGGCTATGGCGCTTCGTGCTGTGGACCGGCCTGCTCTGGCGGCTGCCGCGTGTAGGGCTGGCACTGCACGCAGAGCACCCGGATGGCGCTGGCGGCCTGGCCTTCCTGGGCATGGCGCAGGAACGCTTCGCGGTGCTCGCCCTGGCCGGCGGCATCCTGGTCGCCGGTGCGTGTGTCAATCATGTTCACTATCTGGGCGAGAGTCTTTATGACCTGCGCCACCTGCTGGCCGGCTATGTCATCGGTGCCACGCTCCTGCTGGTGGCGCCGCTGCTGGTCATGATGCCGAGCATGATGCGGGCCAAGCGCCATGCGCTGTACCGCTTCGATGCGCTGGGCAATCGCGCCGCGGCGCTGTTCGACCAGCGCTGGCGATCAGGGTCACGACAGGAGGCCGACACGGACTCCCTGCTGGACCATGGTGATGCATCCGCGTTCGCTGATTTCAGCGGCGTCTACAAGGGCCTGGCCAGCATGTCGGTGCTGCCGTTGAACCGCTGGAATCTGCTCTGGATCGCCCTGCACGCCGTCGTGCCTCTGCTGCCGCTGGTGCTGCTGGCAATGTCGGTGGATGAGCTGGCCCGCAAGCTGCTCGGCATCCTGGTCTGACGGCCCTCGCCATTAGCGGGATCAGCCCTTGCGCAGGCCGCGCAGCGAGCGCGACACGAACGATTCACCCTTCAGGGCGGCCGCCACCGCCGGCAGCAGGTCATCGCCTGCGTCGGATTTGAGCACATAACTGCACGCACCCAGGGCCATCGCCTGCGACACCATCTGGGGCTCGGCATGCACCGTGATGAACACCACGCCCAGCACGGGGCGTTGCAGGCGCAGCCGACGTGCGGCTTCCAATCCGTTCATTTCCGGCATCGCGATATCGGTGACCACCACATCCGGCAACATGCTCTGCGCCGCCTGCACCAGCGAGGCGCCATCCTGGACCAGGCCAATCACCTGGAACTGCTGGGACAGCAAGCCACGCAGCTGCCGCCCCATCGCGCATCCATCTTCGGCCAGCAACACACGGACAGCATTCATCGCACTCGCCCGCTCGATGCCTGCCACGATGGTGTGGCCAGACACAGTACGGTAACAAGGGAAAAACAACCGGTGGCGGGCAAGTAAATCTACTTGCCCATCCGCAGGCGGGCGGCCTAGTGACGGATCAGACCTTCCAACTCGGCCTTGCGCACCAGCTCCAGCGTGCCATGCACGCCCAGCTCCTGCATGATCGCGTACTTGTGCGATTCGATCGTCCGCACCGATACCCCAAGCTCGTAAGCGATCTGCTTGGAGCGCAGGCCGCGCGCCACGTATTCCAGGATGCGCAGCTGCTTGTCGGTCAGTACATACTGGCAGCGACCCGATGCCACGATCGCGTTGGCCGCCAGTGTCGGGGTCACATAGGTCTGGCCGTCCATCACCCCATTGATCGCGCGGACCAGTTCATCGCCGGCCGCGCTTTTGAGGATGTAGCCCCGCGCACCGGCCCGGATGGCCTCGGCCGCCATGCTCGATTCGTCGTGCATGGTGAGGAACACGAAGGGCGTCAGGCAGCCCTCGCTGCGGGCCTGACGCATCACGTCGATGCCGCTGATACCGGGCATGCTGATGTCAGAGACCACCACGTCCGGCGATTCGCGGCGTAGCGAGTCCAGCAGTTCCTCGCCGGAGGACACCAGTACGATCGATTCGAAACAGTCCATCAGCAATCTCTCGATACCCTGCGCCACCAGCATGTGGTCATCGGCGACGACCACCTTGCGGAACGGTACGGACATCGACTGCGCGCACGAAACGCCCATTGCATTGTCTCCATTGGTTTCAATCTTCCCCTGATTGACCTGCAGGTGCGACCGCCATCGCCCACTACGCCGGGCGTGATGGCATCCCGTTCTGTCGTCCCGGTGCATCTGCAGCCAGCCGAACATGCGATCCGCGCCGTGATGGGATCGTGATGCGATGCACGCCATCACGGCGCTCGACCCGCAGCGTGTTCAGGCCGGCATTCAGCGTCTCAGCGTGTCTCGTGGACATTCCCCGAAGACATTCCGGTACGTCACCGAGAAGCGTCCGAGATGCCCGAAGCCCAGCCGCAGGGCGATGTCGGTCACGCTGTCGTGCGTGTCCCCCTGCAGCAATGCGCTGCGCGCGCGGTTCAAGCGGGCCAGCTGGTGCCAATGGCAGGGCCCATGTCCGTAGGCATCACGAAACAGACGTTCGAGTTGGCGTTCGCCCACGCCCAGCGCGAGCGACAAGGCGGCACTGTCGAAGGGCCGGTCCAGATGGGCTTTCAGATAGCCCTCGGCCCGCTGCACCACGGCAGCGCGGTGGCGTTCGATCCAGCTGCCATCGGCACGTCGTTGCGGCCCGGCATCGGCGGCACTGACGGCATCCACGAACACGCCCAGCAGCACCGCCGACTGCGCCGCCAGCTGCTCCGGCGTGATCAGGCCCTGCCAACGGGCGGCCGTGTCCAGTGCGGAAAAGACGCCGTAACGCAGTGCCTGCGCGTGCGCAGGGGTGGCCGGTCGGCTGCACCAGCCACGGCGTGGCAGGCGCAATTCGCGGCCTACCCGCGCCACGGCCTCGCGCTGCAGGACCTCGCGTGGAATCAGCAGCACGGCCCACTGCCAGCCCCCGGGCTGCGGACGCACATTAAGCTCGCTGTCCTCGGCGAACACCATCACCTGGCCCGCGGGCACCCAGCGTCCGTTGGCCCACATCGGCTGCTGGCAGGACACGGCCATTGCCAGTGCGATCAATCCTTCGCCGAAACTGCCGCTGGCGAAAATCGGCAGCGTATAGGCGCCACTGTCCAGGCTGAACTCCGGAAAGACCAGCCGCTGCAGGCACGCGCGAAAGTGTCCGGCGGCGAGCAGACGCTGTTCGAAGCGGGTGTCGCGCACTACCCCCAGCAACGCATCGGCGTCGAAGCCATCGACGACGAAGCGGCTGTACGGGGCCATCGGTTCGTCCATGCCAGTTCCTCGAACAGGTCGGAAATCGGATAGCGCGACGGAGCACAAGCTGTTTACATCGGCGCGATTGTGGGGCGGAAACGACATCGCTACAAGCGGTGACACGCTGCCCCGCAAGCGTGAAACGCATCACATTAAGACCTGTCCGGGGGAGGCGTTGCGCGCCTCGGGGACGGGCCTCGATCCGAAGCTTCCTCACGCACCCACCGAGGTCCACGTGCGCGTCAACGCGTCTGTTACGCACATCGCTCATGTCGACAGCACCCGTGCAGCAGCATCGGACGATTCGGTCAGCCCCACCACCTCCACACACCCATCACCCGCGCTTCGCATCGCATTCACGCACGTCCTGCCGCTGCTGGTCGGCTGCCTGCTCGGCCAGTTGTTGCCAACGCTGGCGCAGATGCCCGGGTTTCGCCTGCACGTGCTGTGGATTCCAGGACCGCTCTTGATGGGCTGGTTGCTGTTCACCCCGCGCCCGCAGTGGCGCACCTGCCTGCTGGCGGCCGCGACCGGTACCGTGCTGGCGTCCGTGCTGGTGCCATTCGTCGGACTGAGTGGGCTGGTGGCCAGTGCCGGTGAACTCGTCCTCGTGGCCGCCGCGGCCTGGCTGCTGCTGCGCTGGCGCGGCACGGGTTCGCCGCTGGAGGGATATCGCGATATCGCGTTGTTCGTCGTGCTCGGGGGCATCGCGCTTCCCGTATGCGTGGCGTGGTGGCAGATGCTCGTCGTTCCCGATGCGCCCCGCGGGCTGGCCGCACCGGGCGTGCTGCTCACACGGCTGCTCTGCAGCAGCGTGAGCTACCTGCTGATCGTGCCGGCGGTGGTCAACATCGCGCGGGTGCTGCAGACACCGGAACGTCGGGCCGGCTGGCGTTGGCGTACCGTCGCCGTCGCCGTGCTGCTGTTGGGCGTGCTCGGCGTGATCTGGGGCATGGACTGGCCCGAAGGGGTCATGACCCCGCTGCTGGTGCTGGCCCCCATTCCGCTGCTGATCTGGGCGTTGATCGTGTTCGGGGTCAGCGGCGCGGCGGTGTGCATGCTGGTCGTGGCGGTGCTGGCGATGCAGTTGAGCATGGCCGGTATAGGACCGTTTGCCTTCTGGACACCCGAGCGCAACCTGATCACCGCCCAGGTGTGGACCTTGGGCACCAGCTGCGCCCTGCTGTTCCTTGGCGCGCTGTCCGAACAGAAGCTGTCCAATCACCTGAAGCTGCAGCAGGCCTATCGTCGGCTGGGGGAGGTGACCGGGCGGATGCTGGTGGTGCAGGAAGAAGAGCGCACACGCATCGCGCGCGACCTGCATGACGACGTCAACCAGTCGCTGGCGGCGATCTCGATCTGCCTGAGTACGCTGCGCAACCAGATTCCCGACGCCGAACGCCACAGCGTGGTCGAGCTCCAGGACCAGCTGTTGACGGTGTCCAATGACATCCGGTCGATCTCCCACGAACTGCATCCGAGCATCCTGCGTTTCACCGGCCTGGCCAGTGCCCTCGATGCGTTCTGCATCAAGCGCAATGCACGTGGCGCGCTGCGCGTGCGATGCCGGATCGAAAACCCGCCCCGGCTCGGTGACGACCGCGAGCTGAGTCTGTTCCGGATCGTGCAGGAAGCGGTGAACAACGTGGACAAACACGCGCATGCCAGTACCGCCCATGTGCTGGTGACGGTGCGCGGCGAGCAACTGCTGCTGCGGGTCGACGACGATGGCATCGGCATGCCGGTAGCGGGCAGCACGCCGGCGGCGCCGGGGCTGGGCATGATCAGCATGGAAGAGCGCGCACGGCTGCTGGGTGGCAGCCTGCAGATCGGTTCCAGCCCGCTGGGCGGCACCCGTGTCGAAGTGCGCTTTCCGTTGGGTGATGCGGCGACCGGGCTGCCGCCGGTGCGCGTGGTCGCGCACCCGTAAAGATACTGAGGCCGGACGCGTAGAAAGGCGGTTGTACGTGCCGCATCGGCCGGACACAGTGAACCGACACTTGCCCGTGGAGCGCCCCATGCACTGGAATGCCCTGCCCTCCCGCTGCCGCCATGGCGCGGCCCTGCTCGCGCTGACCTGCGCATTGACGGCGTGCACGTCGTCTCCGCCCCGGTCGACCGCGGCACCGCCGACCGCTGCACCCGCCGCCGTGCCTGCCCCCGCCCCGGTGCCGGAGCTGCGCCCCGGCATTCCGGCCGGCTACCTCGGGCGCGCACTGCCGGACAGTCTGGCCCTGTTGCCGGCGCCCCCGGCCAAGGGCTCGGCGGCATTCGCCAACGATCAGGCCGTCCATCGGGCGGCGCAGCAGCTGCGAGGCACGCCCCGGTACGCGCTGGCGACCACGGATTCGGACCTGCACTTCCCGCAGGTGGCCAACACGTTCTCCTGCGCGCTCGGGGTGCCGATCAGCCAGCAGACATCGCCGGCGCTGTACCTGCTGCTGCAGCGCACGCTGGTCGATGCCGGGCTGGCCACCTACGCCGCCAAGGACCATTACAAGCGCACACGCCCCTTCGTGTTCTACAAGGAAGGCACCTGTGCGCCCGCCGATGAGGCCTCCCTGCGGAACGACGGCTCCTATCCGTCCGGGCATACCGCCATCAGCTGGAGCTGGGCCCTGCTGCTGACCGAGCTGAGCCCGGACCGCGCCGACGCCCTGCTCGCACGTGGCCGCGCGTTCGGTGAAAACCGCCTGATCTGCAACGCGCACTGGCAGAGCGACGTGCTCGAAGGGCGTGCGGTCGCTGCCGGCGCGGTGGCGGCCCTGCATGCCAATGCTGATTTCAACCGCGACATGGCGCTGGCGCGGGCGGAGATCCAGTCGCTGCGCAGCAACAGTGTGCAGCCCAGCAACTGCGAGGCGGAGAAAGCAGCGCTGGCCATCCCGATTCCCGGGGTCCTCTAGCGCGCGGCCGTGCGTGACCCGCGACCCGTGCCATCCTGCGCCGATCTCCCCCAAGGCGCAGCGCATGGCACAGGTCCAGATTGTTTCCGATGGCGTGAACTACCGTCATCAGATCCGCAGTGGCGAGCACGTCCTGTTGGCCGACGAGCCCGTCAGCCGCCATCGCACCGTGCAGACACCATCCTCACCTGCGCCTGACAGTTGAAAAATAGTGTGCTCCGCGTGCATCCACCCCGCCACTCCCGCCGTAACTAAGGGTGCGTCATACCGGCGCATCCATTTGGGAGTTTTGGTCATGAAGATCCAGTTCGCAGGCCTCGTACTGATCGGTTGTCTTGCCGCCACCGCGTCCCCGCTCGTCTTCGCGCAGGCCCCGGCCGCGCCGATGGCGGCGCACAGCAATCCGATGGTCGGCGGTGCGGCGATGTATGCCAACAAGGACATCATCGACAACGCCGTCAGTTCCAAGGACCACACCACGCTGGTTGCCGCGGTCAAGGCCGCCGGCCTGGTCGATACGCTGAAGGGCCCCGGCCCGTTCACCGTGTTCGCGCCGACCAATGCGGCCTTCTCCGCGCTGCCCAAGGGCACCGTGGAGGGACTGCTGAAGCCGGAAAAGAAGGCCGACCTGACCAGGATCCTGACCTACCACGTCGTCCCCGGCGCGGTCACCAGCACCGATCTGATGGCCAAGATCAAGCAGGGCGGTGGCAAGGCGAGCCTGACGACGGTGGAAGGTGAAGCGCTGACCGCCCGTGTCGCCGGCAAGGGCATCACCCTGACGGACAGCAAGGGCCAGGTCGCGCAGGTGACCATTGCCGATGTGAAGCAAAGCAACGGCGTGATCCATGTGATCGATAAGGTCCTGATGCCGTAACCGGAAAAGGCGGCCGCAGATCGCCAGCGGCCGCCCCGGGTGGGAGGAAGAGATGACCTGGCGCGCCGTCTTCAGAACGATGACGGGGGAGACATCACGCTGTGCGGACGACGCGCCAGGTCAAGACGGTCCCTCGCCGGCGCACGGGTGCGCCGGCGGGGTATGGGCAGAGAGGTGAGCAGGCGGCCCCGTGCGGCTTCAGCGCGGCAGTGCCTTGCCCGACAGTTCGACGCGCCGGTTCGGTGCCAGACAGACGATCAGGGCCTTGCGCTGCGCCTGCTCGCACTGCACCAGCGGATCGGCCTTGCCGCGCCCTTCGGCGATGATGGCCGCCGTCGGCACTCCGCCGGCCACCAGCGCATCGCGCACGGCTTCAGCGCGCCGCTGCGACAGCACCAGGTTGTAGCGGTCGCTGCCGATCCGGTCCGTATAGCCGATCACCTGGATGGTCTGCACCCGGCTTGCATCCCGGACCTGCTGCAGCAGGGCGTCCACGTTCCGGCGCCCCTCGGGGGTGAGCATGGCGCTGTCGAAGGCAAACATCGCGTCGGCTGCCAGCCGCAGCGGCTCGCTCGGCATCGGCGCGGGTGCGGGGGGCGTCGGGGGGCGCGGCGGATCAAGCACGGCCGCACAGGCCTGCGGCTTCCAGTGCGCCGTCTGGGCGATCCCCTTTCCATCGAAGTCGACCTTGAACTGGCAGGTGAAATAGTCCCCGCCCGGGCTGCTGCGGAAGTTGAACAGGTAGTTCCATTCGCGCACGCCCCACATGCCCTCGCCGAAATGCGGGGTGCCCAGCAGGGCGTACAGTTGGCGCTTGCTCATGCCACGGGCGAACAGGCGCAGAGTGTCGACATCCACGAACAGGCCCTCCTTCAACGTGGCTTTGCGGGGATCCGGGAAGTTCGCCGCATCGGTGTCGGCGGTGTCGGCGGTCGCAGTGGACGGCGTGGTGCGTTGTTCGCCGTGGCTGGCGCAGGCGCCCAGCAGCAGGGCCGCCAGGCTCAGGCCCAGTGACCGCAACAGCGGCACCTGGGTGGTGGATGTGGGCTGCATGGACATGGTGTTCCCCCTGTATGCGTTGAATGCGGACCGCAGGTCCGGTGCCGGCAGCGCGCCGGCACCGGAGGCAGTCACCACTGGATGCCGGCACCTACCGCGACACCACCATCGCCGCGGCTGTTGGTCGAACCGCTGAACTTGTAGATCCAGCGCCCGCCTTCGGAGACCCCCGAGATGCCCACCGCCACGCCGGATTCACCGTTGAAGCTGCCGGCGGCGAGCGAGGCCATGCTGCGGCCGGCCTCATAGGGCTGCGGCAGGGCGGCCACCGCCATCGCCGAGGCGACACCGGCCGAGGCACGGTTGTCGGTCTTCTGCAGGTTGCGGTCGAACGAGTCCATGCGCTCGTCGGTGTAGGCCTTGGACCAGTCCAGGGTCTGGGCCATGCCGCTGCGCAGCTGGTCCACGTTGACGGCATCGGTCCCGGCGGTACCCGGGGCGACGTTGCGCACCGTGGTCGGCCCGGTAGCCGTGCTGCCCAGGGTCACGCTGTTGAGGTTGGTGGTGCCGTTGACGTTGGTGTCGTAACGGATCGTGCCCTGCTGGGAGGCCTGCAGCTGGCGGACGTTGACCGCGTCGGTGGCGTCGCTGCCATCAGCCACGTTGGCGATCTGCCGCTCCGCACCACTGCTGCCTACCGAGACCGTGTTGGCCCGATCGGCCACCGAACCGGCGCCCAGCGCGACGCTGTTGCTGCCCTGTGCGCTGGCTCCGTTGCCCAGCGCCGTGGCGTTGTTGCCCGCGGCGGCGGCGCCGGCACCACCGGCCACGGCGTTGTCGCCGGAGGCCGAGGGCGCAGCCAGGTTCTGCGTGTTGTTGACCTGGAACATGCCGGAGGTACCGTTGTTGATGTTGTTGATCTGCGTATCCGTGTAGGCCTTGGACTCGTTGATCGCGTAGTTCACGCCGTTCTGCAGCTGGCCCACATTGACCGCGTCGTAGCGCTCGGAACCATCGGCCACATGGGTGACCTTGCGCTCGGCCCCGGTACTGCCGACGGCCACTTCGCCCACCGAACTGCTCGCCCCGGTCTGGCCGTAGGCACCGGTGTACCCCGTCTGTGCCCCCACGCTGGCAACCGAGCCGGCGCCGAGCGCAACGCTGTTGTCCGCACTGGCGCTGGCGCCGTCACCGATGGCCGCACTGCCGCTTCCGGCGGCGCTGGCCAGCGGCCCGATCGCGATGCTGTCGGCACCGCCCGCAGTGGCCGCGCCCTTGGTCGAGTTCACCTGCACGTACTGGCTGTTGCCACCCGGCTGGATCTGGTCGATGCGGGTATTGAGGTTGGTCAGCGAGGCATCTACCGCCGAGAAGGCCACGGTGACGTCGCTGTAATCGTTGGCGATGACACTGCCGTCGGTGGCGATGGAGGAGATGCGGAAGGTCGGCGCCGTCCAGATCCCGGTGTTGCCGTCGAAGTTGGTGGTGCCGCCGAAGTACCCCACCAGCGCATTGTTGGTCTGGAACAGCTGGTTGCCATTGACCGCATCCAGGCTGCCGGCCTGCACGCGACCCTCGGCCAGGTTGGTCAGTGCGACCGCCGCGCCACTGGCATCACCGGCCAGGGTGATGGTGTTGGTGGCATTGCCGCTGGCATCGGCGTCGTACTTCACCGCCAGGCGGTCCACGGTGTCGGTCTGGTCGGCGACGTTGGCCAGCGAGGTGCTGACCGCATCGAAGGCACTGCCGACGTTGTCATAGCTGCCGGCGGTGACCTGGCCATCGCTGGCGACGTTGTTGATGGTGTAGCTCGGCGCGGTGACCATGCCGTTGGCATCCAGCGCAGCGCCGCCACCGAGGTGGGTGGCCACGGCCTGGTTGGCAGCGAACAGCTGGGCCCCGTTGATCGCTTCGCTGCTGCTGGCGGTGACACTGCCAGCGGCCAGGTTGCTGAGCGTGGTAGCACCGCCACCGTTGCCCAGTGTGGCACTGGCGTAGTTCACGCTGCCATCGGGATTGAGGTCGTAGCGCAGCGCGCCCTGTTCGGACGCCTCCAGCTGGCCCAGGTTGACTGCATCGGTGGCCTCGGTGCCCGCGGCCACGTTCGCCACCTGGCGTTCTGCACCGACCGCACCGACGGACACCGTGTTCTCGCGGTCGGCCAGTGCACCGGCACCCACCGCGACGCTGTTGGCGGCCGTGGCCGAGGCACCCGTGCCGACCGCGATGCTGTCCAGGCCCGCGGCGGCGGCTTCTGCCCCGGTCGAGTTGATCTTCAGATAGCGGCTGCCAACACCGTTGCGGATATCGGTGATCTGCGTGTTGAGGTTGACCAGCGAACCATCCACCGCGGAGAAGGCATCGCTGGCGTTGTCGTACACCCCCTGCGCGACTGCCCCGCCGGTGGAGATCGTGGAGATCTGGAAGCTCGGTGCGGTCCACGCGCCGGTGACCGGATCGTAGGCAGTGACGCCGCCGAAGTAGTCGACAATCGCACTGTTGGTGTCGAACAGCTGGGCGCCGTTGATGGCCTCGGTGCTGGTTGCGTTGACCGCGCCGTTGGCGAGGTTGGCGATCGTGGTGGTGCCGGTGCCGCCGCCGAGGGTGACCCGGCGGAAGTCGGCGCCGCCCGCGCCATCGTCGTCATAGGTCACCGCGAGCGTGCCGACCGCATCGATCTGCGAGATCGCGCCCTGCAGCTGGGCCACGTTGACCGCGTCGGTGGCGGCGCTGCCGGCAGCCACGTTGCTGATCTGGCGCTCACCACCGGCGAAGCCGACCGAGACTTCACCGGCCGACACCTGCTGCCCGTTCAACCCGTAAGCACTGTAGCCGGCCTGCGCGCCGCGGTTGGCGGCCGATCGGTACCCCAGCGCCACGCTGTTGGCCTGGTTGGAGGTGGCTTCCGCACCGAGGATGGTCTGGCCGTTGGCGGTGCCCGTCGCACTATCGCCGACGACCACGGAATGGCCCATGCGCGCGGCGTAGTCGGCGGTCGGGACGCCGGTGGGGTCGGTCGGATCGTTGAGCCCGGCGCCGGGGAACGCGATGCTGGCGTCCTGCCGCGGCAGCTCATGACGTGCGTTGGCGCCGATCACCACTTCCTTGGAGCCGTTGGCAAACGCCCCATCGCCGACCAGCACCTGGTAATCCTGCGCGGCATTGACCGCCCAGCAGTCCACGCTGGCCACCAGCAGGTTGAGGCACTTGTTCGACCATGCCGGCGACCCGTCCGGCAACACCAGGCCGAGCAGGCCGTTGGGATCGCCGTTGTTGATGTTGTAGATGTAGCTGTCGGAAGTGACGCCGCCGATCAGGGTCAGGTGCGAGCTGCCACCGGTGCTGGCGTTTCCCAGTCCATCGAGCAGCGTGCCGACCGGGCTCAGGTTGACCACCGGCAGGCCCAGCACGTTGGTGACCGAGTAGGTCTGCATCACGTTGGCGCTGCTGACTGCCAGGTTGCCATTGCGCACGTAGCCGTCGCCACCCAGCAGACCCTGCGCGGTGGGTCCGACCAGCTGCGAGAGCGAGCCGACCAGGCCACCGGTACCGATGATAAGGCCGGCGTTCGGATCGGCCGGGGCCGGTCCCTTCGGGCTGCCCGGCGGCAGCGACGTCGGTGCCGGGAACACGGTACCCAGTATCGGCGTGGTGACCGCGCCGACCGCGCCGAGCACGGGAGTCGTGATCGCACCCACCGTCGTGCCGACGCCATCAAGCAGGCCGCCGACCGCACCGCCCACACCGTTCAACAACCCACCGAGCGCGTTGCCCAATCCGTTCGGCGCCAGCGCCATCGAGCTGGTCTGCACGGCGCTGACGCCGGCATCGACGAGCTTGGGATTGCGGTCGGCCGCATCGACCACGTGGCCGAGCGCATCCACGCGCACGCCGCCAGCGACATTGCTCGCCAGCGATGCCTGGACCGCGTCCGGGGCATCGGGCGTGACCGTGGCCTCGGCGATCAGCGTCGCCTTGGCCTCCACCTCGGCCGCCGCCAGCCGTGCCTGTACTGCCGCATCGACGTTGGCCTCCAGTGCGGCCTTCCGCGGCGACGGCGTCGCGACGGCCACGTTCGCCGCCGCCTTCGCCTCGGCGTTCACTGCCCGTGCCGTATCCGCTGCCGCGGTGAGTCGCGCATCGGCCTTGACCGGCACGTGCACCGTCGCTGCGGTCGGCGCAATCGAGGCGACCGCGTTGGTATCGGCATGGGCATTCAACCCGGCACCGTTGCTGGTACCTGCCGCGATGCCCAGATCGGCCAAGGCTGCCACCTGGCCCCCGGGTGCGGCAACGCGCCTGGGCAGGTCCGCGTTGGCCTGCGCAGCGGCATGCACCTGCAGCGCCGCCCGGTGGGCCGTCGGTGTACCGAGGTTGAGATTGACCTTGGCATCCACGCTCAGCAGGGGGGCCGTGCCACGATCACGTGCCGCGGCTGCCAGCGCCACGTCGGCATCGAGCTTCACCGGCAGCGGTGCGGTGTACTTGGCGGTCAGTGCCTGCAGGTCGGTGAGGGTCTGGTTCTCACCCGCCCATGCACTGCCCGTGCACAGGGCCAGCGAGAGGCCCAGCGACAGCACCGACATCGGCACCTTCAGATGCACCACCACCGGACCAGCCGCCAGGCTGCCGCGCGCGGTGGCGATTTCGGAGACGACCACCAGGGCGTTCAGCCGGTGGCTCCACACCAATCGAAAGATACGGTTCATCAGGTATTCCCCCGTTTACGAATGCGTTGAACATCACCGGTGCCTGACGGCACGTGGATGTCATTACAGTCGAGGGGTCAAACCGTGAGCACTTCATTCCGGCAGCGCAAACGTGCGTTCCGGCAAGACGAGGGGTAAAACCGGCAGGCCTATGGGCAATTTCGGCAGGTTGCCGAATATGTGCACGGCGGGCGCGCAGCTGCCCACGTAAACCCTCAGGCCGGGCTGCCCATCTGGGCCGGCGCACGCATCAGCGTGTCGCGCGGCAGCTCGCCGAACACGCGGCGATAGTTGTCGGCGAATCGCGAAAGGTCCCACAGCCCGCAGCTGAGTGCGATGGCTTTCACCGATTTTCGGCTGGAATCGGCCATCGACAACCCACGGCACGCCGCGCACAACCGCAACATCGACAGATACCGGTTCGGCGAGGTACCGAACAGATCTTCGAAGGCATACCGCAATGCGCGCTCGCTTACACCGGCGGCATCACAGATTTCATTCATATAGATATAACGACGCAGATTGAGCCGCATGAAGTTCTCGGCGCGCTGCGCGATCAGATAATGCGTGCGCCGGCCACGGCTGCAGGTGGGGTGGTCATCGCTGCCCGCGCCGAGCAGCGCCTGGATGTGGTCATGCAGAAGGGCGTCCACGGCGTCGGCCGGCAACGTCCCGCCCTGCCCGAGCAGCGCTTGCTGGACATCACCGTAGCGTTGCACCAGTCGCGCTGCGTTGCTGCCTGTGCCGGCCTGGAAGAGGGAGAGGGCCTGCCCTGAGGGCAAGGTGCTGCGCAGGCTCAGCTCGGTCAGCTTGCGCTGAACGCGCTGCATCGGCGCGAGCAGCAACGTCAGGTGGGTGCCGGCGCTGAGCGTGAACTCGCTGATGCCCTCCGGCAGCACGGTCAACGCCATCCCGGCGGCCAGCGGCATGCCATGGCACCAGCTGACGTTCTCATTGGTGGCGTGGATCAAGCCAAGCAGGCACCAGTCCTGGGGCAGCATGAAACGACCACGGAAATGAAACCCGCTCACCGCGGTGCAGAACAGCGCTTCGTCATGCACCTGCGATTCGATCGCGGCACGCGGGCCGTTGCCATCGAGCAGGACCATCTCCAGATCGCACACGCGCAGGACACCGCTGAGCGAGGTCAGGTCGAATGCCCGCAGCCCGCTGTCGATCTGGTCTTCCACCACACCATCTACCATGACAGTGATGCCCCCTTTGGCCTGGAAACCCGATGCCTGCGCCGCATGGCCACCGGGTGCGCACTCCTGCGTTTTCCTGCTGCGCATTCTGTTGCGGCCAACCCGCCGCGACGATGCCCGCCAGCCCGCCCATGTAACTCGTTCGTGACCGCAGCTAAATCATTCACTGATCGCAGCTAAATCATTCACTGATTGCAGCTAAATCATTCACTGATTGCAGCTAAACCCCTCAGCCGATGCGACAGCGATTGTCGGCGAAGCCTTCGATACGCATTTTTGGCAATTATGCCCGAACTGGACGCCAGGTAAACAGAATCACAATCATCGTCACAACTGTGTCCGAAACCGTTGAAACCCAACGTTAAAGCGCGCTCGCATGGCGTCAAATAGTTGACATCACATCGTCATCACATAATCTCTACCCGGGCTTCACTTTGCCGCCATTACATCAGGGCTCATGCACGACGCACACGCGGCGCGAAGTTTCTAAAGTTGACCCCACGCCTGCCGATTTTGTGTATTGGATCCCACGTGATTCGTCGAGCATCGAATTCAGGACGCGCGGCGATACCGACGCGGTGATCGAGAAACAAGGGGAACGCCATGGACAGCAATCTTCGTACGCACTGCCCTCATTGCCGACGCCGCGTTTCGGCAGCAATGACCGCACTGTCCAGCGCGATCCGCCTCCAATGACGTCGCCCGGGCTCCGCCCGGTCGATAGCGCAGGCCTGCAAGGGCCGCACCGCGCAGGATGCGCGGTCGTGATGGCGGTCCTGGCGGAGCCAGGCAACACCATCGGTACCAGGGGCTGTATCCGCCCGTTCGGGCTCTGATTGGGAAATGGAGAAACCGTCATGAATGCATCCGTTCGCAAGTTCCTCGTTGAAGAAGATGGCGTGACCGCGCTCGAATACGGCCTGCTGGCCGCCGTGATCGCGGGCATCCTGGTGGCGGTGGGTAAAGACCAGATCACCGGATTCTTCGAAAATCTGTTCACCAAGCTGGGTGAAGTGGTCGACGACGCAACCGCGGCCGCGGCCTGATCGACTGTCGTTGACTGCCTGCGCTGTCGCCCGGCTCTCCCCGCGGCGACGGCATGGCACGCAAGTGCGTCGTACGACCGATTCGGGGGACATAACGCATATGGAACTCCTTCCCCTGGTGGCACTGCTGCTGGGCGTACAGGTCGCCATCCATGACCTGTACGCCCGACGGGTGTCCAATCGCGGGTTGCTGTTGGCCACCGGCGTCGCGCTGGTCGCGCTGGCGTGGCAGTGGTGGATGGCTGGCCGCGGATTTCCGGGCACGCACCTGCTCGGCTTCGTACTGGGATTGCTGTCGCTGCTGCCGTTCTATGCCATCGGCTGGATGGGTGCCGGTGATGTGAAGTATTTCGCCGTGCTCGGCCTGCTGCTCGGCGCGGCGCCATTGCTTCCAATCTGGATCATCGCCAGCCTGCTCGCCGGTGCGCATGCGACGTGCGTGATCGTCGCGCGGCGCATCGCGCCTGCGTTGTCCCATTCCGGTCCGCGTCCCGAGACGGACAATGCGGCCTCGCGCCGCCTGCAGCCGGTGATCGCGCAGTGGCGGCAGGCGCGCCAGGGCCGGGTCGGCATTCCCTATGCGGCGTACCTGGCCTTCGCCAGTATCTGGTGGGTCCTGCAGCAGCCATCCGGCGGTGCCGCATGAGCATCACCGCCAGCCCCCTCCGCCGCCCGACGCGGCAGCGCGGCATCGCGACCCTTGAGTTCGCGCTCATGCTGTTGTTCGGCCTGTTGCCACTGCTGCTGGTCACCTATTCAGGCGTGATGATCATGGCCGTGCAGCAGACGCTGTCGGCGGCGTCGGCGGAAGGCGCACGTGCTGCGTTCCGCCATGCCACGCCGACCGAACGCCGCACCGCCGCCTGCCTGGCGGCACGACGCTCCATGCAGTGGCTGCTCACTTACGCCAAGCAGACCCCCGATTGCGCCGCGGCTGGCGCGCCACCGATCACCGTTTCCACGCCCGCGCCCTGCGCCGACCTGCCGGCCGCGCAATGCATCCGCGTGGAGGTGAGCTACGACTACCGCGCCCACCCCTTCCTGCCCGGTACCGGGCGCGTGTACGGCTGGGTAATGCCACGGGCGCTGCGCAGCACCGCTGTCGCCCAACTCGACCTCGGCGGCAACTGATGACCTTCCGGAGAACCGCATGCTCAAGTTGACCCGCATCGCCGCAATCCTGTTGATCGGCCTGGCGGTGATCCTGGCCATTGTCGCCTTCGGGGTGAGCCGCCGCGCCAGCGAGGCGCCGCCCGGCACGCCGGCGACCGCCACTGCTCCTGCACAACCTGCCACCTGGCCGGTGGTCGAGGCGGCCGGCGCCTTGCCGGCCGGGCGACCGATCACAGCCGAGGACCTGCGCATCGCCGGCCATCCTCAACGCCCGGAGGGCGCCTACACCTCGATCAACGCCCTGGTCGGCGCGGTACCGATCCAGGACATCCCGGCAGGCACCCAGATCCAGACCGCGCAGATCGCACAGGGCTTTTCGCTGCGCCTGAATCCCGGCGAGCGCGCACTCGCGGTGCCAGTGGACGAACTGGTGGCCGCAGGCAATCGCATCCAGCCGGGCGATTTTGTCGATGTGTTCCTCAACCTGCGCGCGTCGGGCGGGTTGCGCGACGACGGTGACGCGCAGACGCGGCTGCTGTTGTCGCGGCTGCGCGTGCTCAGCTATGGCGCGGATGATCTGCAGAGCGTGGCCAGCATGCCCGCCGATGGCAGCGCGCCTGCACCCGCCGACAGCCGCGCACAGGACATCACTGGCGCAGACTCCTCGGCCGGCGCATCACGCAATGATGGAACCACGCAACCGGCACGCAGCGCGGTGCTGGCGGTGCCGGTCGCCGAGGCGAACCGGCTGCTGCTCGGCGCCCAACAGGGGAAGCTGTTCCTGGCGCTGCGCAACCCGGCTGACATCGCGCTGCCGGACCAGGCCTTGTTCCCGACCCCCGGCCGCGTGCTCAGCCCGCGCCGCGAGCTTTCCGCCGACGAACGCCTTGCCCTGCAGCGCCCGGAAAATGATGCCTACGCCGGCATCGACACCGACGCACTGGCCGGACGCGGGCGCAGTTCCACCGCGGCACTGCCCGTTCCCAGCAGCGTCCCGCGCCGCGCTGCACCGCGCGCGGACCGGGGCATCGAAATCATCCGTGGTGACATTTCCTCCCCTAGCGGGTCGCGTTAAGCCCATGCCGAGACAGCCCATGACCGAACGCCCCACCCTCGCGCGCCGCCTCTCCCACGCCCTGCCGCGCTGCCTGCTGGCCGGCGTGTTGATCAGCAGCCCGCTGCTGGCCAGCGCCGAGGCGGAGCTGGTGCTGCAGACCCGCGAGCAGCGCCCGTGGTCACTGCCTGCCAACCTGGAGCGGGTGGCCATTGCCGACCCCAGCGTGGCCGACGTGGTGATGCTGCGTGGACGCGAGGCGCTGCTGGTTGGCAAGGCGCCCGGCAGCACCACCCTGCTGCTGTGGCGTAATGGCAACCGCGAGCCGGAACGGCTGCAGGTGGAGGTGCGCAGCGCCGTCCAAGGCGCACTGAGCGCGCAGGGCGGTGGCACCGAGCTGATCGTGCAGGACGGTCAAGGCCTGCTGCAGGGTCTGAGCCCCTCGCTGCTGGACCACCAGAACAGCGTCAAGGCAGCCGCCATGGCGGTCGGCAAAGACGGGCAGCTGGCCGATGTCTCCACCATCGCCAGTGGCGGCGTGGTCCAGGTCGAGGTGAAGATCGTCGAGTTCAACAAGTCAGTGCTGCGCCAGATCGGCATGAGCTTCGGTAACAAGAATTTCAACCGCAACAACGGCTTCTACTACGGCATCACCCGGCCGGGCGCGACCCTGCCCGGCGTGTTGCCGGCAGGCGAATCGGCAGGCCCGGACGACGTCATCATCACCAACCCGCTTTCCTCGGCGTTCGGGCTGGTGTTCAAATCCCTCACCCACGGCTGGGACGCGAACATCGACCTGCTGCAGAGCAACGGCATGGCCCGGGTGCTGGCCGAGCCGACCCTGGTCGCTTTGTCCGGGCAGAGCGCGAGCTTCCTGGCCGGTGGCGAGCTGCCGATCCTCGAGCCGCAGGGCCTGGGCACCACCACGGTGACGTTCAAGCCCTTCGGCATCGGCCTGACCGTGACGCCGACCGTACTCGGGCCGAACCGCATCGCGTTGAAGGTCGCCCCGGAAGCCAGCGATCTCAACTATGCCGCCGGCATCACCTACAACGACGTGCAGGTGCCCTCGATCACCACGCGCCGCGCGGACACCACGGTCGAGCTCGGCGACGGCGAAACCTTCGTGATCGGCGGGCTGGTCAGCAACAACGTCAGCTCCAACGTGGACAAGGTGCCGCTGCTCGGCGATCTGCCGATCATCGGCTCGTTCTTCCGCACCCTCAACTACAAGAAGGAAGAGAAGGAGCTGGTCATCATCGTCACGCCACGCCTGGTGCAGCCGCTGGCCCAGGGCACCGAAGTGCCGCTGCCGGGCCAGCGCGAGGCATCGCCGAACCTGCCGGTATGGGGCGCCTGGCTGCTCAGCCCGGCCTCCTCGGACCAGCTGCCCGGCTTCTCGCGCTGAGCCCAATGTCAGGAACCCGCCCCTCATGTCCGCCACTCTGCAACTGGTCCAACCACGGGATGCTTCGATGAAGCTCGTGCTGTTTGCACCGGACCGCGAACTCGCCACCCTGCTCTCGGCGTTGCTGCCGTCGCTGGGCGTGGTGCAGTGGCTGGACAGCGCCGCACCGGCCTCGGCGCTGGAGCCGCTGCGCGACACCGGCTGTGTGGTGCTGCTGGACTATCGGCATGAGCAGGCGGCATTTTCCGCCGCCTTGACCCGGCAATTGCAGGCGCAGGCACCGGAGCTGCCGCTGGTGGCGATCGGCTCCACCCATGCCGACCACATGGATGGCGTCGTGGCTGCGCTGCGCGCCGGGCTGCGAGATCTGCTCGATCTGGACAGCGCGCCGCAGGAGATGGAGGCGGTGCTGCGCCGTGCTGCCTCACTCGCCGCGCAGGGCCGCAGCAGCGTTCCGGCCACATCACCGGCACGTGCACCCATGGTTCTGCTGCTGGGCGTGCGGCCTGGCGTGGGCAGCAGCACCCTGGCGGCGCACCTGGGGGTGCTCGCCCAGCAGACCGATACGGCCCATCAGGGTGCCCCGGCCGCGACGGTGCCCGCCGGTGCGCAGACCCTGCTGCTGGATCTGGGCCAGCCCACCGGCGATCTGACGCTGTACCTCAATGTGGACCCCACCTTCCATTTCGACGACGCACTGCGTAATGCCGGGCGTATCGATGCGACGCTGGTGCGCACGGCGCTGGCCCATCATCCCAGCGGCGTCACCCTGCTCGGCCAGCCGCCCGGCATGGAAGGCGCCACGCTTGCGGATCCGGGCATGCTGATGCAGCGCCTGCGCAGTGTCTTCCACACCGTGCTGTGCGATCTCGGCGGTGTCCCGCTGCGCCAGTTGCCGGTGTCGCTGCTCAACAGCGCCGATGAGATCTGGCTGATCGCCGACCAGTCGATCGGCACCCTGGTCTCGCTCGACCAGATGCTCCGTCATCTCACCCAGGTGGGCGCGCGCGATGCCCGCGTGCAGCTGATCATCAACCGCCACGACGATGCCAGTGGACTGAGCCCGGCGCAGATCGCCGCCCGCTTCGAGCTGCCCCTGTTGGCAGTGCTGCCGGATCGGCCCACACTGCGCTCCAGTGCCAGCCATGGCCGCCTGCTGCTGCAGGATGCGCCACGCGACCCGTATGTGCGTGCCCTTGCCCCGCTGTTGTCGCACCTGGATCCGACGGCCCCCGCGCCGGCCAGGGGCTGGCGGGAACACCTCGCCCTCCGCCTGAGTGGTTCCCCATGGAAGACAAAGTGACCCCGTTCCCGACTGCCACCGCCCGCGCCGACGCCGGCACAGAGGCCGAGCACGGCGTGCAGCCGTTCGAGCAGTCCGAGCAGTACCAGAAGGTGCTGATCGCCGCACATGAGCATCTTCTCAACAGCATCGAGGACGAGCGCATCGATATCGATGCGTGGGCGCCGGACACCGTGTCGCGCTACGTGCACGCGCAGACCGCCGGCTTCGTCCACGAATGGAGGATCCCGATCAACGAAGCCGAGAAGGACATCGTCGCCACTGCGCTGGTCAAGGAGCTGACCGGCTTCGGCCCGCTGGATGACCTGCTGCATGACCCGGAGATCGAGGACATCCTGATCAACGGCTACAAGGACATCCACGTTTCCCAGGGCGGCATGCTCAAGCGGGCGCCGCAGCGTTTCAGCGATGACAGCCACCTGCTGCGGATCCTGCGCCGGATCCTGGCCCCGCTCGGGCGCCGCCTGGACGAGTCCAACCCGATGGTGGATGCGCGCCTGCCCAACGGCGGCCGCCTCAATGCCATCATCTCGCCGTTGGCCGTGGATGGGCCGATGGTCTCGATCCGCAAGTTCCGCAAGGACCCGTTCACCCCCGATGAACTGCTGCGCATGGGCACGTTCGACCGCCCGATGCAGGCGCTGCTGCATGCGATGGTCCTGGGGCGCTGCAACATCCTGGTGTCCGGCGGCACCAGTTCGGGCAAGACCTCGCTGCTCAATGCACTGGCCAATTACATTCCAGCCAACGAACGCGTGATCACCGTTGAAGACACTGCCGAGCTCTCGCTCAACCATCCACACGTGGTGCGCCTGGAAAGCCGTATCGGCGGCGCGGACGGCAACGGCGCGATCAGCATCCGCGATCTGGTCCGCAACAGCCTGCGCATGCGCCCGGACCGGATCGTGGTCGGCGAAGTGCGTGGCGCCGAAGTGCTGGAAATGCTGCAGGCGATGAACACCGGCCATGACGGCTCGATGGCCACCATCCACGCCAACTCACCGCGCGATTGCCTGTACCGGATCGAGATGCTGGCCGGGTTTGCCGGCTTCCAGGGCAGCGAGGACAGTCTGCGCCGACAGATCGCCAGCGCCATTGATTTCATCGTGCAGATCTCGCGACTGGGCAGCGGCCGCCGCGTGCTCATCTCGATCACGGAAATCACCGGGGTCACCGACAACATGATCGCCACCCAGGAGATGTTCCGTCACGAAGTGCAGATCGACGCCGATGGCAACGAGTACGACCGTTGGGTCGGGCTCGGCTTCCAGCCGCACTCGCACAAGCTCGAACCGTTCCGCCGGCAGCTGCGCGAAGCACTGGGCGGAGGCTTCTGAGCATGGCCTTCGTCCTGCTCCTGTGCAGTGCGGCACTGGTGCTGATCGCCCTGGCCGTGGAGCTGTGGGGCGGCGCTGCCGCACGCGAGCAACGCAGGTTGTCGCTGCAGCACGCCGAGCAGCGGCTGGCGCGTCCGGACACCTCGCCGCGCCTGGCAGGCATGGGTGACAGCCAAGCGCCGATGCCGGTGAGCACGGCGCCGGCGGGGCTGCCTTGGGACGCGTTGATGCAGCGCGCTGCACTGCCGACCGGTTGGCGGGTACCGCTGCTCATCCTCGCCGCCGCGTCGCTGCTGGCCTGGATCGCCAGTGCACGCCTCGGCACGGTGTGGGCTGCGCCGATTGTCCTGGTACTGAGCGCTCTGGCGGCCTGGTTCTGGGTGTCGCGGCGGATCAACCGTCTGCAGGCCAAGCTGCTGCGCCAGTTGCCGGATTTCCTCGACAACCTGGTGCGCCTGGCCGGTCTGGGCAACAGCCTGCAGATGGCCTTCCAGACATCGGCCGCGCAGATGCCGATGCCGCTGCGGGGCCTGCTCGATGCCACCCTGTCCTACACCCGCAGCGGCCTGGACCTGGACCGCGCGCTGGCGCAGGCCGCCCAGCCCTATCGGCTGGAAGCCTTGAATGTGCTCTCGGTGGTGTTGGGCGTCAGCGTGCGCATCGGCGGCCGCGCCGATCAGATCCTGCAGCGCATGGCCGATTTCATGCGCGATCTGGATCAGGCCCAGCAGGAACTGATGGCCACCACCTCCGAGACCCGGATGTCGGCCTGGGTGCTCGGCCTGCTGCCACCGATCAGTGCCGTACTGATGGCGATCACCAGCCCGGATTTTTTCCAGCCGATCCTGCACGAGCCGCTCGGCCACAAGCTGCTGCTGTGGGCATTGGGACTGGAGCTGATCGGCGGCTTCCTGCTGTACCGGCTGGCCAAATCCATATGAGTACCTGCCTGCACGTCCAGATCGGAGTCCCGCATGACCAGTAGCAGCTGGTGGATCGCCACGTTGTTGGTGCTCGCCGCCGGCGTGGCCCTGTTGGGGGTGCGTGGCTGGGTGCTGAGCGGACGCGAACAACGCCACCAGGATGCGTTGCAGGCCGCATTGCGGCCGCGCGATGTGGCGGGCACACCGGCCGCCCCACCCCAGCCGGCGGTGAGCCTGCGCCAGCGCTGGCTCAAGGGTGTCGCCGCGTTCGGCCAGCGCTTCAACGGCGGGCGTATCGAAGCGGCACTGCTGGCTCCGGAAGATCGGCTGCTGCTCGATCAAGCCGGATGGAACACCCACGCCGGCACCGCGATCTTCCTCGGCCTGCGCCTGTTGATCGCGGTCGCCACACTGGCCCTGGTGCTGGCCTTCAACCACAGCACCGGCTTCAGCCGCGCGATGGTGATCTTCGGCGCGCTGGCGTTCGGCATACTGCTGCCGAAATTCGCCCTGCGTGCCTGGGCGATGCGCCTGCGCAGACAGGTGACCGCCGAGCTCCCGCTGCTGATCGACCTGTTGCGGCTGCTGCAGGGCGTGGGCTTCAGCATGGACCAGAGCCTGCAGACCCTCGGCGACAAACTGCGCAACGCGGTCCCGGTGCTGGGCCGGGAGATCCACCAGGCCAACATCGCCTACATGCATGGACGCAGCCGGGAGCAGTCACTGCGTCGCCTCGGCGAATCATTCGATGACGAAGACCTGCGCAGCCTGGTGCAACTGATCCTGCAGGTCCATGCACATGGCGGCGCGGTGCAGGAACCGCTGCGTCAATTCAGCCTCCGCCTGCGCGAGCAGCGCCGTTCCACGCTCAAGGAGAAGGTCGGCAAGCTCTCGGTGAAGATGACCGTAGTGATGATGTTGACGTTGTTGCCGGCGTTGATGCTGGTGCTGGCCGGTCCGGCCATCATCGCCCTCGCCTCCGCCCTGACCAAACTGGATTGAACGCCATGCGCCACGCCGTGCTTCCCCGCCTCTGCCTGCTGCTCGCCGCGACGGCTCTCTGCGCGGCCTGTTCGAACGTGCGCAACGGTTACCGCCAGGACCCGATGGCGCTGGCGTCGCCGGAGGTAGCGCCCCAGGACGACAAGCAGCTCTACGCCGAGCTGATTTCGAAGATGCAGCAGCAAGGTGCGTACTACGCCTCGCTCGCGCACGTGGATGCCTATCGGCAACGGTATGGCGACAGCCCTCAGCTGCGGCTGTTGAATGCCGATGCGCTGCGCGAAACCGGCCAGCGCGAGGCCGCGCTGGCCATGTACGGCAGCCTCACCAACGGGCCACAAGCCGCCGCGGCATGGCACGGCCTGGGCCTGATCGCCGCCCGCGATGGCGACCCGGCACGGGCCGAGCAGGCACTGGCGAAGGCGGTGCAGCTGCAACCGTTGAACACGGGCTACCTGGGCGATCTCGGCTTCGCCCGGCTGCGCGCAGGTGACTGGACCCGCGCGCAGGAACCGCTGGCCAAGGCCGCCGAGCTTTCGCCGGGCAGCGCCAAGGCGAATGCCAATCTGGCGGTGTGGGCACTGCTGCGTGGCCAGACAGCGATGGCCGAGACGATCATGCGCAATGCGCGCCTGACCGACGGTGCGCAGGCAGAGGTGCGCCGCCTGGCCGAGCAACTGCGCCAGCAGGCGACCCCCGCACCCTCCGTGCAACGCGCGCCTGCCAGCGTCGCGGCAGCGGCAGCCGCGCCCGCGCCCGGGCCCCGGCCCGTCGCGCTGCCTGCGCCGCAGCCGGCTGCCCCGCGGTCGGCCTCGCGCCACGTGGCGGTGGACACCGATCGCCGCACCAGTGCCGATGCCCGCCTTGCGCCATCGATGCTGGAACGCTTCAGCACGCCCTCTCCTGCCAGCGAGACCACGCCATGAGCCAGCTGCGTCGCATGCCTGTTCCCCTCCTGCACACTGCCCTGCTGCTGATGCTGGTGACCTGGGCGGTGCCCGTGATCGCGCAGCAGGCACCGCTCACCGGGCAGATGCTGGGCGGACAGGATGGCCCCACGGCCGTCACCACGCCGCTGCCCCCGCCCGCACCCGTTGAGCGCGTTGAGCCCGTACCGGCTTACGTGGAACGTGCCCCTGCATACGCAGCCGCCACACCTGCCGAGCGCTACACGCCGCCCGCACCGCCACCGCGCGGCGAGATCGGACAGACCACCCGCGACCTGCTGCGCATGCAGGCCCAGGGCACCCATGCCGGGGCGCGACTGCCGATCCTGGGTGACCAGGCCGCCGCCAGCTACGCGCGCTACCTCAAGAGCTTCGAGCACGAGATTCCCGAGTTCCTCAAGACCAGCGTCAAGAAGGACGGCGCTGACACCAACTAAGGAGGGCAAGGCCATGTACCACTCCAGCGCCTACGCACCCCGGCCGTCCCGACGGCGGCTGCGCGGCGGGATGTCGGTCACCATGATGCTGGTGCTGCTTGGCCTGGTCGGCATGCTCGGCCTGGTCGAAGTGGGCTATCTGTACTGGGCCAAGCGGGATGCGCAGAAGGTGGTCGACCTGGCCTCGATGGCCGGCGCGCAGCGGTTGGACCTGTGCAGTGCCGACCGCCGTGACAACAGCGCCGCCCGCGGCAACGCGCAGAAAGACAACGGCTTCACCGGCACGCTGGCAATCCAGTGCGGCAACTGGAACCCGGGCCGCGGCGCGGACGATCATTTCAGCATGACCCTGGACGCGGCCAGCCCGCTCAATGCGGTCAAAGTGGTCGCGACGCGCTCGGTCGTGCCGTTCTTCGGCCAGAACACGCGCCTGCCCACGCTGCGTGCGGAGGCCGTGGCCACCCGTGCACCGCCAATCGCGGTGTTCTCGGTGGGCTCGCAGTTGCTGCGGGTCAATGGCAATACGCCGCTGGGCAATGTGCTCAACCTGGTGGGCGTCAATCTGGACCGCACCACCCTGCTTGGCTATGACGGATTGGCCCAGGCGAACGTCACGCCGGGCGGCCTGCTGCAGGCGCTGGGGATTCCGGTCAAAGCCAATATCGGCGTCGCCGAGTTCAACGCACTGCTGGCCGCCAACCGGGTCTCGCTCGGCCAGCTGCTGGATGCCACCGCGACGGTACTGACCAACAGTGGGGTCGCCAACGTGGATCTGCGCGCGCTGCGCAATGCGCTCGCGGCGAAGCTCGATCTCAATCAACTCAATGTCCAGCTTGGCAGCACCGATGCCGCGGGCGGCCTGTTTGCACACATCGTGGCTCCCGAAGGCCCTGCATCTCCGGCATTGCAGGCCGACGTCAACGCGCTGGACCTGATCACCACCAGCATCAGCATCGCCAGCGGCGGCAACGGGGTCGCCGTCAACAATCTCGACATCCTTGGCATGGTCAAAACGCAGGCGGCGATCATTGAACCGCCGTCCATCGCCATCGGCGGTGTCGGCACGCGCGCCTACAACGCGCAGGTCCGGCTGAAGATCAACATCGATACTGGCGGCCTGGCGCTGCTCGGCCCCATACTCAACTCGCTGGGCATCCGCCTGAACCTGCCGATCTATGCCGACGTGACCAACGCGATGGGCACACTGGAGGCGTTGAACTGCGGCGCGACCCCGCCAACGGCGACGGTGCGGGTGCAGTCGTCGCTGCTGCGCGCCTGCGTAGGCCGTGTGGATGCGGCCAATCAGTTTTCGCAGCGCAACGTGTGCGATACGGGGCTGCAGAACGAGCAGCTGCTGACCCTGCTGGGGGCACCACTGGTCACCGACAAGATTTCCCTCAATGCGCTGACCCGCGATGAGAGCATTACCCTGGCCGCCGGGGAGACCGCGTCCACTTATTTCAACCAGGCCCAGGTCGGCACAGCCGTCTCCGGCCTGGTCAGCGAACTGCTGCGCGTGCTGAGCAACGTGCTCACCCCGGGCAAGCAGGGCAGTAGTGATGCCACAACGGCCGCCCGCCTGGCAGATCAGTATCTCAAGGCGGCCAATCCGGGGAACGGGTTCTACGATGCCAAAAAGACCATCGAGCTCCTGCGCATGGGTGATCCGTCCCGCGGCATCGGTGCGCTGGGTGACTGGGAACTACCCAACGCCGTGCCCTACCCATGTGGCCTCCTGAACCTCGAGACCTGCTTCAAGCCGGGCTCGGTCTGGGTCGGATACAACGCCACGGTCACGGGTGAAGGCATGGGCGGACTAAGTGGCGTGCTGGGCCCCATCCTCGGTGGTCTGGTCATCAACCGCTGCAACAGCCTGCTCAGCACGCTGCTCAACTACAACAACTGCGTCAAATCCAACCTGGCCGCTTACATGCAGACCCGGCCCGGCGGTCTGCAGGATCTCGGCGACGGCACCGGGGTGATCGACCCGGGCACCGACCAGTTCCGCTGCAGCGGCCTGCTGTGCCTGGCACTGACCCCGGTGCTGGAGAGGCTCAAGCCGCTGCTCAACGGCGTCGGCATCCTGCTCTCGCAGACCCTGGCCCAGATACTCGGGCTGGAGCTGGGCCGGACCGACGTGCACATGCAGTCCATCCAGTGCAGCCCGGCGCAGTTGGTTTATTGACGCTGCGGCGAAGTGCAGACCACGCGATTGTGCGTGCTAGACTTCGGCGGGGACTTTACTTCACTGATAATCCACTCGTGGATGGCCTGAATATGCGAGAGAGAAAAGGGGTTGGCTCCATCGTCGCGCACGCGCTGACCGGTGGGATTGTGTTGCTGCTGACATTGAGCGTCGTCCCGCAGGCCCTGGCCGCGCGCGCACCGCGTGCCGAGCCGGCCGTGGATACCGCCACGCGCCCGGCGCCGGTAGTCCGCAATACCGTGGATGAACTGCGCCAGCTGGTGGATTCCAAGCAGCTCACCGAGCTGCGCACCACCTATAACGGCAGTTATGGTGCCAGCCTGCTGTTCAATACCAGCACGCTGAACTATTACGTGGCGCTGTTCCACGAGAAGGACTTCTGGCGCGTGATCAAGACCGATTCGGTCGACAACGCCGAGAAGGTCTACCGCACGTTCGTCGAGCAGACCGAGCAGCTGGCGCAGGTGTATATCGACACCACCCGCCTGCAGGCCGGCAAGCGCTATACCGAAAACCTGGTCGCCTACAACGAAGAGCGGCTGCGCAGCCTGCAGCAGGAAGCGGATCTCCAGCGCCAGCAGTCGCTGCAGGTCAGCGCCTCGCTGGAACAGGCCAAGCAGCAGGCGGTCAGCCTGAGCACGGACCTGCGCAGCAGCCACAGCGAACTGGACGCGCTCAACCAGCGCATCCAGACATTGCAGGCCCAGCAGCTGAACCCGGCACTGTCGCTGCCCTCGGCCGAAACGGCCACGCCGGACCCTGCTCCGCAGGGCAACCCCGCCAACCTGTAACGGCATCCGGCCCTGTAGTTGCGGGGCACGTGACCGACGGCGCCGATGGCGCCGTCTTTCTTTCCGGTGCAGTACCCTTGATGGCGCAGACGTACTGCGCATCAGCAAGGAGTGCACCATGCCCGTTCCACGCCCCCGTAGCGCCCTGTCCCGCGCGCGCGCCGCCCTGGTGTCCTCCCGCACACGGCTGGCCGCGGCCCTGGTTGCAGCGCTCGCCCTGCCGGTCGCCGCCCCTGCCGCCCCGCCCTCGCCTCCATCGCCTACATTGCCGCCACTGTCGGCCGAAGCATCCGATCCCAGGCTGCTGGGCTGGATGCAGGGCGCGCCGCCGCCGGAAGACAAGCGCATCCGTTACACGGATGACGACTATTTCAGCTTCCCCAAGCTGCGCTGGACGGCCTGCCATTTCCGCCAGTTGATGCCCACCGTGGGCGTCAGCCGGGGACCGGGTGCCGCGCATGACCTGCCGCGTCGGCTGGATGCCGCGATCGACGCGCTGTCGTTCACGCCGACCGGCACCAACAGTCAGATGACCTGGGCACAGTCGCTGTCGGCCAACTACACCGACGGCATCGTGGTGCTGCACGACGGGGTGGTGGTCTACGAACGTTACAGCGGCTGCCTGGACGAGCACGGCCAGCACGGTGCGATGTCCGTCAGCAAGTCGATGACCGGTCTGCTCGGCGAGATGCTGGTCGCCGAGGGGGTGATCGATGAAACCCAGCGCGTCAGCGCGATTGTTCCCGAGCTGAAGGACAGTGCGTTCGGCGATGCCACGGTCAAGCAGGTACTGGAGATGACCACGGCACTGCGCTACAGCGAAGACTACGCCGACCCCAACGCCGAGGTCTGGGCGTTCTCCGCGGCGGGCAGCACTCTGCCCCCGCCTGCCGGCTACACCGGGCCGCGCAGCTATTACGATTACCTGCAGACCGTGCAGAAGCAGGGCCGCCACGGCGAGGCTTTTGGCTACAAAACGATCAATACGGACGCGCTGGGCTGGATCATCGCCCGGCGTACGGGGCAGTCGGTTGCACAGTTGCTGCAATCGCGGATCTGGCAACGGCTTGGTGCGGAGCAGGATGCCTATTACACCGTTGACTCCAGCGGCACGCCGTTTGCGGGTGGCGGCTTCAATGCCGGCCTGCGTGATCTGGCCCGCGTCGGCCAGCTGCTGCTCGACGACGGCACGGTCAACGGTCAGCCCATCGTGCCCGCCGCCGCGATCGCCCGGATCCGCGCGGGTGGCAACAAGCAGGCCTTCGCCAAGGCCGGCTATCCCCAGCTGCCGGGCTGGAGCTATCGCGGCATGTGGTGGATATCGCACAACGACCATGGCGCCTACATGGCGCGCGGCGTGCACGGCCAGGCGCTGTACATCGATCCCACCGCACGCGTGGTGATCGCGCGGTTCGGCTCGCACCCGGTGGCCGGCAACAGCGCCAATGACCCGACCACCCTGCCGGCGTTCGATGCCGTGGCGCGCTATCTGATGGACCGCCACTGACGGCAGTGAGTGCCGACGATGCCTGCATCTCACCGGCAGGCATCGTGCACCAGGTCATCCATCCGCCGGCTCAGGGCCAGGCTCGGGCGGTCACCCGCCTTCGCGTAGGTTGTCTCGCGCTGGCGGCGCGCGGCATCGCATCGGACCGGATCGGCATGCACCGAGATCACTGCGCCCCGGAAGGCGGCTGCCGGCTGCACGTTGCGGCGCGGCGACCGGCGCGGGCGCGCCGGTGCAGTCTCTGCGCGCCGTTTGGCCTTGAGCTCCTGGCGAAGCGATTCGATGTACAACGTATTGGCGCGCGTCTCCGCAGGCGGCGGCATGTCACGGATGCGCTCGGTCCGGCCGGTGCACGGCGTGGACTGGTACTGACGGCTGCCATGCACGACACAGGTGTGCACCTGCTGCGGAAAAGCCTCGCTCGCTGCAGCGCTCATCATGATGGCCAACATCCATACAGACACGGCTCAGCTCCCTCCACGAGGCTGCAGCATGTCCGTGGCCCCTTATCCCCGGCCGTGACCTGCCGCACGCTGGACGCGCGACGCGCATGATCCCGACACGACGTCAGTACTACGCCCTACCCCGATCCTACGGCGTGGCGCCCACATGCAGCTCAAGCACCTCATCGCCCAGCGCATCGATCTCACCGGTGGGCCGCCAGCCGAGGTAACGATAGAAGCCGTGCGAGCGCACCGCCGGATCCGCTGCACACCCCAGGATCAGCCGCGTATGGCCTGCCTCGACCAGATCGGCGATGGCCAGATCCAGCAAGTGCCGACCGATGCCCCGCCCTTCATGAGCCGGCAGCAACGCCAGGACCACGATCTCCCCGCCTTCGCGATCGCCAAAGCAATACCCGACCATCCGCCCGTGTTCGAGTGCGATATGGCCCGGCAATGCATCGTCACGGATACCGGCCGCCCAGCTGTCTTCGGTGATGCCCAGTTCGGCCAGCTGTGCGGCGGAGAAGGCGTTCTCGCGGGTGCGTCCGCGCAGATCGATGCAGGTAGCGGCATCGTCGGGCAGCGCACGGCGGTAGTGAAGGTGATTTATCATGGCGCATGGATTGCAGTGAGTTTCAGGCGGCAAGCATACGCGAGCGCCCCGCTTCCGGCCGCATTGCCTCGGAGAACGACTTCTGGCGGGACCCCCAGCTGCCGTGGGTTGAGTCACGTCGCGCGTGCAACAGCCGGGCCTGTTACCGCCCGCACAGTCATCCCACCTGGTCGATCGGCGCCGTGGACGCGGGTGAGAGCATGTTCAGCGGCGCGCCTGGCGGACAGCACCGCCTTCAACCCGGCACCTTGGTCATCGTGCCGGCGCACCGTGTACACGCCTGCAATCCAGCGCCCAACACCGCCTGGAGCTACCAGATGCTGCATCTGGATGCAGCATGGGTGGCGGCAGTCACGGAAGACAGGCACCCCATCGACAAAGACGCCCCAGCGGCGCCGCTGATCCGGATCGACCGCAGCCCGGTGCGCTACCGGCTGTTCTGCGACATGAATGCCCTGCTGTTCTCCAGTGTCGATCCCGGTGAAAAGGAAGCAGCTGTCGTCGCTTTCATCGACGATCTCGACGTCCTTGCCGGGGCGCCGGTTCCCGCCCCGCACGCAAGTGCAGCGCAACACCGGCGACTGCAGCCAGCATTCGCCCTGCTGGACGCCGCGCCGATGTCGAGCGTGTCGCTGGCCGATCTGGCCACATGCACGGGGATGGACCGCTACGCGATGATCCGGGCGTTTCGCAATGCCACTGGACTGACGCCACATGCCTGGCAGCTCAATCGGCGGATCAATCTCGCCCGCGAGCGCCTTGGTCGAGGGCAACCGCTGGCCGAGGTCGCACACGCGCTCGGCTTTGCAGACCAGAGCCATTTCCAGCGCCTGTTCAAAGCTCACGCCGGTATTACGCCAGGCCGTTATCGCCGCTGAGTACTGCGCAATATCGTGCAATACATCGCCGCGCAACATCGGCACAGTCAGGCGCCCCATTGAAGCCTGCCCGCCCCCTATGGAACAGTTTCTGCTCGTTGCTGCCGTGCACTTTCTGGCGCTGCTGTCGCCCGGGCCGGACTTCTTTCTGATCACCCGCACCGCAATCCATCAGGGCTGGCGTGTTGCAAGCGGCGCATGCATCGGGGTTGCATTGGCCAATGGTGCCTATATTGCGCTGGCGTTCTCCGGCGTCGCGGGGCTGCAATCCGGCAGCGCGCTCTTTCGGGTGATCCAGATAGCGGGCTGCGCCTTCCTGCTGTACATCGGCCTGCTGTTCCTGCGCCATGCCGGGACCGCCTCACTGCGTCTGCCTGGCGAGCAACCGGCGGAGCTGTCCCGCCCGGCTCAGCGTTCCGCGTGGATTCGAGCCCTCGGACTGGGCGCCGTCTCCGCCCTGCTCAACCCCAAGAACGCCCTGTTCTACGCCAGCCTGGCGGCCATGTTGAGTGGGCCGGACAATACCGCCGGAACACGGCTGTTCTACGCGGTGTGGATGTTCGCGGTGGTGCTCGGCTGGGACCTGTTGATGGCCGGTATGGTTGGGCGCGCGGCAGCGATGGACCGATTCAACGCAGCGCTGCCGTGGATCGAGCGCCTGTCTGGCGTGCTGCTGATCATCCTGGCACTGGCGGTATTGGGCGCGATGGTGATCTGAGCAGCTTCGGCGCCTGTGACCCAAACGCAGCGGGCCCGGCATTGCCGGGCCCGCGAGCGGATTACAGGAAGCGGTAGTCGAACTCCAGCCACAGCTGGCGACCGTAGGGGTCGTAGTTGCCGACCGGGTAGAACGGCCAGCCACCGCCGTTCTTGTCCGCCGGTGGGCGGCTGTCGCGCAGGTTGTTGACGATCAGGCCGAGCGTGGCGTTGTCATTGAGCTTGCGGTACAGACTGGCGTTGTAGGTCATGTACGGGGCGATGCGGCCACTGCCATCGGTCTTGGGCAACGAGCCGTAGCGCATGCCATACAGGGTGGCGGTCCAGTCATTGATCGCCCAGGTGACGCTGCCGTTGACCTTGCTGCGCCACTGGTAGGAATCCAGCGAATTGCGCTGATCCTGCACGTCATCGCCAGCGAACTGGCGGTAGCTGTGATCGATCACCAGCGAGTACGCCACGCGGGCCGAGAAGCGACCATAACGGCCTGCATCCCAGCGCAGATTCGACTTCAGGTCGATGCCGCGCACGGTTTCGGAGGCGGCGTTGATCGGGTTGATCAGCACGCGCACGACCTGGTTCGGCTGCACTGCGGCATCGGCCGGGTTGCGGATCACCCGGCGCAGTGCATCCTGGCATTGTGCCGAGCCGATATCGCGTGCGTCACCGCCCACGGTCTGGCCGAGGCGGCAGTCCGCTTCGTCCTTCAGGATGCGGGTCGCATCGAGATTGGTGACCTCATCGTCGATGCGGATGTCGTAGTAGTCCGCCGTGACGTCCAGGTTGGCCGAGGGCGACCACACGAAGCCCAGGCCATACGATTTGGCGGTTTCCGGCTGCAGCTGCGGGTTGGCGCCGCTGGTGTAGTCGATCGCCAGCCCGCTGAAGTCACAGTCGTCATACACCTGGCCGGCACTGCGGCAGCGCCAGTAGTCGGTCATGCCGGGGTTGTAGCCACGCGTTTCGGTCGCGAACACGTAGTTCATGTCCGGCGCGCGGAAGCTGGTCGCCGCACTGGCACGCAGCAGCAGCGTATCGAACGGACGGAACTCCAGGCCGGTGCTCCAGGTCGCCTTGCCCAGGTGGTCACCGGCCGCGCGGTACTGGTCGTAGCGTCCCGCCACGGTGGCGGTCAGGCGCTCCAGCAACGGCAGCTGCAGTTCCACGCCGGCTGCGTAGCGATCACGTTCGCCACCGGCGGGGATGCCTGCGTTGAGATTCCAGAACACGCCCTGCGCCAGTGCCGGGTCCGGGCGGTTGCTGTAGCCCTGGCTGCCCGCTTCGACGACGGCTGCCAGCGCGGCGCGGCCACCGGGCAGATCGAACAGCTGGCCGTTGACGCTGACGCTGGCTGTCTGCAGCCACGCGGCGTTGCGGCTCTCGTAGCGGCCCGACAGGCCTTCATACTCGCCCGGGGTCAGCGGCTGATACAGGCGTGATGGATCCGGTGCATACACCTCCACGCCATTACGGGTGCCCAGCTGCGGGCCGAGCATGTACGTATTGATGTCGATCAGCAGGCCCGGGCGCTGCGTCTTGTTCTCATAGCGCGAGCGGCTGTAGGCCGCTTCGTAATCCCAGTCCGAGCCGCCGATACTGCCACGCGCGCCCACGTTGAATGACCAGGACTGCTCCAGGAACCGGTTGGCATTGCGCTGCACGCCGCCGATCTCTTCCGGTGCGAAACGCCGGTACCAGCTTTCCAGCTGACCGCTGTTCTGGTTGTAGAAGTAATTGCGCGAGGAGGTCCAGCTCGGTGCACGGGTGTTGTTGTAGATACGCGCGGTGCCGATGGCCGCATCGGCGAACAGTTCCTGGCGATCGTTCAAGCGCCACGTCACCGCGCTGTAAGCATCGATGTTGCGCTTCTCGGTCTGCACGGTCCAGAACGTCGGCGCGGCCTCATTACTGCCGCAGTATCCGCCCTGGCGCGGATTCTGCGCGCGGAACACGCTGCCGCCATACAGCGTGCTGGCGGCATCGCAGCCGTCGGTACCGGGATCGATGTAGTTGTTGGTGGAGGCGTTGCGGCGATACGCCACCGCCGTCGCCAGCGGTGCCACGCCACGTGGATCATCGGTCAGCGAATCCATGAAATCGCGCTGCGAGCCGTAGATCGCCTTGCGGTTGGCGATCTCCAGCCCGAAGATCGCGTCCCAGTTCTCACCCGAGCCGCCGCCAACCGCCTGCAGCCGCTGGTTGTCGCCCCCGCCCTGTTCGGTGGTGCCGGCGCGCACATTGATGCCGACGCCGTCGTAGGTCTTCTTGAGGATGATGTTGACCACACCGGCGATCGCATCCGACCCATAGACCGCCGACGCGCCCCCCGCCAGCACTTCGATCCGGTCGATCAGCGCACTCGGGATGTTGGCCAGGTTGACCACATTGACCGAGCCTTCGTAGGCCAGCGGGTAATCCGACTGGCGGCGACCGTTGACCAGCACCAGCGTGCGGTTGGGGCCGAGGCCACGCAGGTTGATGGTGTTGGCAGCCGGCGTGAAGGTGTTGCCGAAATCCTCACCCTGCACGTTGCCGGTGTTCTCGGTCAGCGCGCTGAGCGCTTCGAAGGCGCTGCGGTAGCCCTGCGCCTCGATCTGCTCCTGGGTGATCACGGTGACCGGCGAGGGCCCTTCCACGCTGGCGCGGGGGATGCGCGAGCCGGTGACCGTGACCGCATCGAGCTGGGTGGGCGCATCGGCCGCGTGGACCACGGAACCTGCGCCGAGCAGGGGCAACAACGACATAACCAAGACCCGCCGACGCAGCGGGCGATACAGCACAGACATGCAGATTTCCGGTAAAAGAGCTACGTCCCGGCGCGGACAAGCCCGTGCCAGAGCGTAGTGAGGGAGGGGCCGTGATTCTGCTGAACAGGCGGAAAAGGAGGAAATGACCGCCCGGGATATGCTTATCGGGATTTTGCCTAAGCCCTGCCCTGCAAGGATTCCGCATGCGCTTCATCCAGACCTTCCAGCTGTATCCCTTCCTGGACACCGTGGTCAGCCTGGTCGCCGCGTTCGTGCTCGGCACCTTGATCGGCGCGGAACGGCAGTACCGCCAGCGCACCGCCGGACTGCGCACCAATGTGCTGGTCGCGGTCGGCGCAGCGGCCTTCGTGGATCTGGGCATGCGCATCGCCGGCAACGCTGAAGCCGTGCGGGTGATCTCCTACGTGGTGTCCGGGGTCGGTTTCCTCGGCGCCGGCGTGATCATGAAGGAAGGCATGAACGTGCGTGGCCTGAACACCGCCGCGACGCTGTGGTGCTCGGCGGCGGTCGGTGCGTGCACCGGTGCGGACATGCTGGCCGAAGGCGCGCTGCTGACCGTGCTGATCATCGCTGGCAACACGCTGTTGCGCCCGTTGGTCAACGCGATCAACCGCATCCCGATCAATGAGGCCGCCTCTGAAGCGACCTACGAGGTGCGCCTGAGCGTGGACCCTGCGGCCACGCCCCTGGCACGCGAACGCCTGGTGGACGCACTGGAGGCCGCGCAGTACCCGGTCAGCGACGTGCAGGTGATCGAACACGGCAACGGCCCGGTGGAGCTGGTCGCGATCCTGGTCAGCACCGCCGTCAGTGCCGATGAGCTCGATGCCGTGGTCGCGCGGCTGCAGCGTCAGCCCGGCGTGGTGCATGCCAACTGGGAAGTCAGCACCCGCGATTGATCCGCGCCCTGCCCGGAACAACGAAAAACGGCGGCCCTGCGGCCGCCGTTTCCGTGATCGCCCACGCGCCTTGAATCACGCGTCGGCAGGCAGCGCGCTCTGACGGCTCACCAGCGCGCTGAAACGGGCCAGCGAGCTCAGGTGGTGATGCACCAGCGCCAGCCAGCCGCTGCGGTGCCAGGCCACGACGGTGGCGTCCGGCAACGCGGCGAACTTCTCCACGTCCACGACCTGGAAGCCATTGATCGACATCTGCCGGCCATCGGCCAGGGTGACGTCGATGTTGCGGTCGATCAGCAGTTCGTTCTCGATCAGCGCGGCGGTGAAGCGACGGGTCTGGTCATGCTCGCGCGTGTAATCGCCGCAGAAGCGCATCGCGTTGTCGACAATCTCGGTCGCCTTGCCATCCTGGAACAGCGGCACGCCGTCCTCGCTCTGGCCCTGGTTGACCTGCTTGGCGGCCGAGTCGAGCGCGAGCACGTATTCGTCCTGCTCACCCGCCTGCATGAACACGAACGGGTAGCGGCGCACGTACGCCGGCACGTAGCTCTGCTCGTCCCATACACCATCGGCAACAAACAGGTTGCGCTGGGCCAGGCCGACGGCCACCAGCGGCATCGCGTCCTTCCCGGTGAAAATGATCGGGTAATGCTGGGCCAGCGAGCCGAACTCGCCGATCACGGCGGGGATCGCATTGGTGTCGGCAGCAAAATGCGCGGTGTCGGGCACCAGGCGCCAGGCGGCATGCAGATCCGAGCGCAGCGGCACGGGCGTCTGGTAGAACAGCGGACCGGTGGCCTGGGACGGCGCAGCGGCGGGCGGAGTCGTGGTTTCAGCAGTCATGGATTAAGTCGGATACGTCGCGCCAGTCAGCCCGGGCGCGAAAGCGGGAACCGCATTGAACGGCCACTATAACGTGCCACGTCCGTGGTTTTTATTTCAATCACGCTGGATTCCCCGCGCCGCGCGAGTGTCCGGTGAGTCCACGTCAGTCCGGCACTGCCTGATCGGCGATACAGGCGCCGTCCCGGAAGCGAGATACACGCCGCTACGAGCGGGCCGGATCCGACACGGTGCGCAGGTCCGACGTGTTTACCCGGCCGTGCGCAAGCCACTGCTGCGCGCCCTGCCCCGGCAACGCCTCACAGCACACCGTCCAGCGGGCCGGCGGCACCGGTCAATACGGCGCAGGCGTGATCCTGCAGCTCCTCACCACTGGCTTTGTTGCCCGCTGCCAGGTCCAGCCGGGTGGCCAACAGCACGAATCCGGGCGCACCGGCGGGGTCCGTCTGCCCGGCCACCACCAGCGACCAGTTGCCGATATCGGCGGGCTCGGCCAGATGAGCGGCCAGCAGACGGACCGGATTCGCGGTGAGCGCGGCACCCGGCAGCTGGCGGGCGAGATAGGCATGCCCGCGCAGCGGCTCCGGCAGTGGCTGCCAGTCCGCGCCGATGGAGGGCTGCAGCCGGCGCAGCTGGGTCAGGACATCGGCCCGCAGGCAATCCACGTGGATGTGCAACTGGTGCTGGGAACGCCCATGCGGCGAGTTCAAGGCCAGGCTGGCCACGTCGCGCGGCAGGGACCGGCCCAACGCCTGCTCGGTGTGGCTGCGGGCGGCCCAGGCCGCGGCGAAGTAGTTCGGCGCTCCGGCCCGCAGCAGCGCGGGGCTTTCGATCCCCGTGACCCGGTCCAGCGGCAACACCAGGAACTGGTAGTGGCCGTGCGAATCCTTGAGCAGCACATCGCGGCGCTGCGCCTCGGCGGCCACCGCCAGGCAGCTGCCACGGGGGGCGGCAGCGTCGGCGCAGTCGCGCTGGATGATGCCCCACAGGGCGTCCGGATTGGCGGGCGGCTTGGCCGGCGGCCGGGCCGGCGTGGCGCAGGCTGCCAACAACAGCAGCGCACAGGACAGGAAGAATCGGGCGATCACGGACAGGCTCGGACAAGGATGCGGGCCCGGCCGGCAGTGCCGGTGGGCGGGCGCGATTGTACCGTGCCGGTTCTGTCGCTTCCGTGTCAGTAGGTGCTGTACGGCACCTCGACCACCACCGGCGCGGCCGGTGCCGGCGGCAGCAGGGTGTAGCGATCCAGCGCGCCATTGTCATCGGCGAAGCGCTGCGACTGCACCTGCAGGCGGTACGTGGTGGTACCGAACTTGATGCTGCCACCACTGGCATCCAGCGCGGCCCCGGCCGGCAGCAGCAGGCCGCCGAGGTCGCTGTAGCCGCCGCCTTCCTGCGAGAAGACATGGTCGACCAGCTCGCCCTCGCGCGCCATCGCGAACACATGCGGGTCGCCGTGCCGGCGGTTGTAGTCCTCGTTGCCGAGCAGATCGGCGATCCATACCCCGGGCAGCCGGTAGCGGGTTTCCAGCGCGATCGCATCGAGACGGTCGCTGTCCACCACCAGGCAGCACACTGCCTGCTTGTTCTCGCGGTCCAGGATCGCGAACCGCTCGCCCTTGGCAACCTCGCCCGGCAGGATCGCAAACGGCTGGTTCCTCAGCACCGGCTCGGCGCCACTGGCCGAATGCAGGTTGCGCCAGCCACCGAACACGGGTGCGTCCGGCTCGGCCGCCACGGCGTTGCCGGCCATCATCATTCCCAGCGTCACGATCACTGCTGCGGTGATCTTCCTGCTCTGCATGCGCTACTTCCGTTGGTTGACCTGTCGCGGCGACATCGCCGGACCTCACAAGACCGCGACACTATGCGCCAGCGGGACGGCCGCGGGCAATCGGGGCCGTTCAACCGATCACGATGTAGTCACTGACCAGCGCAATGCCCTGGTGCTCCCCGCGCTCAAGCTGCACATACCGGCCGCCGACCTGGTCGATGGCGAGACAGTCATCGACCTCCAGCAGGGCATCGGTATGCGGCTTGAACCAGCTGGCATCGCGCAGCGCCTTGGCCTTGTGCTTGGCCTCTTCGACACTGGTGGCGACCAGCAGCCGGTAGTCATGGGCCTCGCCCAGCGCGCCGGCGGCATACCCGCCGAGATTGAGGAAGTAGAGCCGCGGCGCGCCCGCGGCCGGGGCCACCTCGCCGAAGCGCACCCGGTACGCCTCGACCCCATCCACGGCGAGCCAGCCATCGACATGCAGCCCTTTGCGTTCGCCGAACCACTCCTGGCGCAACTGCGGGTAAGCCTCTTCGATGACATCGACATTGGCGAAGGCCACATCGTGGACCTCGATCCTGGCCCGGGCATGGCGCCCGCCAAGCATGAACACGTGCAGCACCTGCGACTCCCGGCATGGCCGATCTGAGGGGCCGCCAGTGTAGCGCGGGCGGCCGTTGCGCCCGGCCCCATCAGCCGCGCAGGCTGCGTCCCACGGTCGCGGGGTCCCCACCACGCGGCGATGCACACGGCGGTGGTATGGTCGGCGCCTGACCCCGCAGGAGCGACCCGATGTCATCCCTTTCCCGATATCCCCTCGCCGCGATCATGCTCGCCGGCACCCTCTCGCTGGCCGCCTGCGTCAGCACGCCGGGCCCGGAGATCAAGGGGCCGGGCCTGTGCAAGGCCGATGCCCTGGGCTGGGCCATCGGCCAGCCGGCCGACCAGGCGAACATGCGCAAGCTGCTGCTGCAGAGCGGCGCCGGCCTGATCAACCCGATCGGCCCGGCCACGATCACGTCGCGCGACCTGCGCAAGGATCGCCTGCGCGTGTTCATCGACAAGGACAACGTGATCACCGCCGTCCGTTGCGAATGATGCCCCGCGGGTAGAGCCACCCCATGGGTGGCTGCCCTGAAACCCGCGATACGCCGGCACAGCCACCCATGGGGTGGCTCTACCCGTGGGTGGTGCAGTCGCAGCTGCCCCATCCGCGCGTCTTCGCGGTCTGGCCGATGCCCGGATTGAACGTATTGCTCGGATCCAGCTGCTGATAGAACGCCGCCAGCGGCGGCTTGGCCGGATATAGATGGCCGACGTTGTGTTCGGCTGGATACTCGGCACCGCGTGCATCCAGCAGCGTCCACATCGCGTGCTCGATGGCTAGCGGATCCTCGCCCTTGCGCACGATGTAGTCCTGATGGAACACATGGCACAGGAAGTGCCCGTAATACAGTTTGCCAGCCAGGCGTGCGTCGAGTTCCGCCGGCAGGTGTTCCACCCACTGGCGGTCGTCGCGTCGCAGTGCCACGTCCAGGGCCACGATGTCTGCGACCTCGCCGCGGTGCACTTCGCGATAACGCACGGCCGCGCCGGCCACGGCGAAGCGATGCAGGAACGCCTTGCGCCCCTCCTCGGCCGTGCACTGGAAGAAGTCGCCCTCGCCATCAGCGAAGTGAGTGCGCAGGAAGGTTTCGGTTGCGGCGGCATCCTCCGCCGAGACCTTGAGCAGCAGATGGTGCTCGTAACGGTCACGGAACTGGCCCATGCGCGTGGGCAGATGGCGTGGCAGGCAGCGCATCGCCCACTGGATCACCCGGTCGGTGACCCCGCGCAGGCCCAGGCTTTCGAACCAGCCATCGACGCGGCTTTTCAGCGCGAACGCGGCCGGCACCCGGGCCGTACCGAAGCGATCGATGAGCAGGAAGGTGTCCTTGCCATAGCGCTCGCCGATGTCATACGCCTCGCGGTGCAGGTACTCGCCGGAGATCGGCAGGCGTTCGAACGCGGTCAGCAGATGGCGGCGGATCGCGGTCAGATCCTCCATCGCGTTGCTGCCGATGTAGAACACCTCAGCCGGCTCGCGCGCGAAGGTATCCAGCCGCACCGCGAACACCGCCAGCTTGCCGGCCGAGCCGGAGGCCTCGTAGTGGCGGGAAGGATCGGCGTTGTAGCGGGCCGGCGTGGCCGCATCGACCTGGCGCACCTGCTCGGCATACCGCGGGTCGGAGGCGGCGCGGTCGTTGCCGTTGTCCACGTCGGCCGGCACGTAGTCGCCGCGCTGCAGCCGCTCCAGGATCTGCTCGGGGGTGTCGCCCAGCGCGATGCCGAGATGATTGACCAGCTGCAGCTGGCCGTGGGCATCGACCTGGGCGAACAACGCCATCTCGGTATAAGCCGGGCCGCGCCGCACCAGCGAGCCGCCGGAGTTGTTGCAGACCCCGCCCAGCACCGAGGCACCGATGCACGACGAGCCGATCACCGAGTGCGGTTCGCGGCCCAGCGGCGCCAGTTCCTTCTCCAGCCGGTCCAACGTCGCCCCGGGCAGGCAGACCACCTGGCGGCCCGCGTTGATCAGCTGCACGCCGGTCAGGCGCAGCGTGTTGAGGATGACCACCGGGCGGTCATAGTCGGCACCATCCGGCGTGGAACCGCCGGTGAGGCCGGTGTTGGCCGCCTGCATGATCACGATCGCGTTGGCCGCCACGATGGCCTGCAGGGCGCGCCACTGTTCCAGCAGCGTGCCCGGGCGGACCACCGCCAGCACGGGGCCATCGCCGAAACGGTAGCCCTTGCGGAAGCGCCGGGTCGGCTTGTCGCCGCACAGCACGTGTGCATCGCCGACGATCGCGCGCAGCTGCGCCAGCAGCGCTGCCGTGCCCTGGGATGGGGCGTTCATGGCGCCGCCGCGAGGCGACGCGTGGCGTCCACCAGCGAATCGGCACTGATATCGGCGATGGTCTTCGCGCCGGTGAGCGTCATCGCAACGCGCATTTCCTTGGCCATCAGGTCCAACAGGTTGGCTACGCCGGCCTCGCCCTGCGCCGCGAGCGCATACACGAACGCCCGGCCAAGCAGCACGCTGTCTGCGCCGAGGGCAATCATGCGGACCACGTCCAGGCCGTTGCGGATGCCGGAGTCAGCCAGGATCTTCAGCTCTCCCTTGACCGCATCGGCGATCGCTGGCAGCGCCCGCGCGGTGGACAGCACCCCGTCCAGCTGGCGACCGCCGTGGTTGGAGACCACGATGCCGTCGGCGCCGAACCGCACCGCATCGCGCGCATCGTCCGGATCGAGGATGCCCTTGATCACCATCGGGCCGGTCCAGAACTCGCGGATCCATTCCAGGTCCTTCCACGAAATGGACGGATCGAAGTTGTTGCCCAGCCAGCCGATGTAATCGGCCAAGCCGGTCGGGCTGCCACGGTAGGTGGAGATGTTGCCCAGGTCATGCGGGCGGCCGAACAGGCCGACGTCCCACGCCCAGCGCGGGTGGGTCATCGCCTGCAGCATGCGCCGCGCCGGCGCGTTCGGGCCACTCATGCCCGAATGCGCATCGCGGTAACGTGCGCCCGGCGTCGGCATGTCCACGGTGAACACCAGCGTGGTCACGCCGGCCGCCTTGGCCCGCTCCAGCGCATTGCGCATGAAGCCGCGGTCCTTGAGCACATACAGCTGGAACCACATCGGCCGGTCGATCGCTGGCGCCACTTCCTCGATCGGGCAGACCGAGACGGTGGACAGCGTGAACGGAATCCCCCGGCTCGCCGCCGCCCGCGCCGCCTGCACTTCACCGCGGCGCGCGTACATGCCGGTCAGCCCGACCGGCGCCAACGCCACCGGCATCGCCAGGCGTTCGCCGAACAGCGTCGTTTCCAGGCTCAGATCGGACATGTTGCGCAGGATGCGCTGGCGCAGCGCGATGTCCGACAGATCCGCGACATTGCGTTTCAGGGTGTGCTCGGCATACGCGCCGCCATCGATGTAGTGGAACAGGAACGGCGGCAGGCGGCGTTGCGCCGCTGCGCGGTAATCGGTGGAGGCGGAGATGATCATGGGTCAACCGTGGGAAGAAGGAAGCCGCGACGCGCGGGCGCGCCGGGCTTCGTTGTCGTCGAGCGTGCGCAGGGACGTGTGCACGAATTCCAGGTGCGCGTGCGCGGCGGCACGCGCGCGTTCGGGGTCACCGGAGAGCACCCCCTCCATCATCTCGCGGTGCTGGACCGACAGCGGCTCAAAGGTGCGGGCCGAGGTATAGAGCTTCTCGCGGCTCTGCGAGATGTTGGTCTGCAGCAGTTCGAACAGGCCGCGCATGACCTGCAGCAGCACCAGGTTGTGCGAGGCCTCGGCGATGGCCAGGTGGAAGGCCGCATCGGCCCGTGCCTCACCGGCGGGGTCGTCCTTGCCGTGCGCGGCCATCATGGTGTCGAAGGCCTGGCGGATCTTGGCGCGGTCCTCGTCGGTGGCGCGCAAGGCCGCATGCCAGGCGGTCGCCCCTTCCAGTGCATGGCGGATCTCCAGCACATCGAAGCGGTATTCCGGGTCACCCTGGAACAGCGGCAGGTACGGCATCAACGGCTCATCGATGGTCTGGCGGGCGCGGGCCGCCGGCTCGCTCACGTAGGTGCCGCCGCCGACCCGTGCACTCAGCAGGCCCTGGCTGGCCAGCTGCGCGATCGCTTCGCGCAGCGCGGTGCGCGAGACCCCCAGCTGCACCGCCAGTGGCCGCTCGGCCGGCAACCGGTCGCCCGGCTGCAGGTTCTGCTCACGGATCAGGCCACGCAGCTGCGCGGCCACCTTGTCGGACAGGCGTTCGTTCTTCATGCCGCCATTGTCGCCCGCGTGGCGGGCGATGGGGTCGATGCCAGTGGCCGGACTGCCGCGCATGGGCTCAGGGAATCATCCAGGTCAGCCAGTAGGCCTGCACCGTGGTGAGGATGCCGACCATCACGGTGAAGATCAGGCTGTGCTTGACCGTGAAGCGGAACAGGTCCGATTCCCTGCCGGCCAGGCCGACCGCCGCGCAGGCAATCGCGATCGACTGCGGCGAGATCATCTTGCCGGTGACCCCGCCGGTGGTGTTGGCCGCGACCAGCAGCACTTCGGACACGCCGATCTGCTGGGCCGTGGTCGCCTGCAGCGCCGAGAACAGCGCATTGGACGAGGTGTCCGACCCGGTCAGGAACACGCCCAGCCAGCCCAGGAACGGCGAGAAGAAGGTGAAGGCCTTGCCGGTGTGCGCCAGGGCCAGTGCCAGCGTCGCCGACAGCCCGGAGTAGTTGGCGATGAAGGCAAACGCCAGCACCATGCCGATGGAGTAGATCGGGACCTTGAGTTCATTGGCGGTTTCAGCGAAGGTGCGCAGCGCCGCGGCCGGGCGCATCTTCAGCAGCACGATCGCGATGACCGCACCCAGCATGATCGCCGTGCCGGTCGCCGAGACCGCATCGAACCTGTAGATCGCCTCGTACCCGGTCGGCACCGGCACGATCGGCGGCATCTTCTGTACCAGCTGATCCAGCGACGGCACCGGAATCTTCAGCACCCAGTGCTCCAGCGCGCCACCGGCGGCGAACAGCGCTTTGAATGGCGGGATGCTCCAGATCGTGACCATGGCGGTCAGGATCAGGAACGGCGACCACGCCTTGACGATCTGGCCGGTGGAATGCCGCGGCGCTTCCAGGGCCTGGGCCGCGGCTTCGGCGCTGGTTTGGGTATCGAAGCGGAAGATCCGCACCGGCTTCCACCTGCGCAGGAACAGGGTCAGGCACACCAGCGAGGTCAGCGAGGCGGTGATGTCCGGCAGCTCGGGGCCGATGAAGTTGGAGGTCAGGTACTGGGCGATTGCGAACGAACCGCCGGCCACCAGCACCGCCGGCCAGGTTTCCTTGACACCGCGCCAGCCATCCATGATCGCCATGATCCAGAACAGCACGATGAGGGTCAGGAACGGCAGCTGGCGCCCGGCCATCTGGCCGATCTCGAAGGTGTCCAGTCCGGTCACCTGCCCGGCCACGATGATCGGAATGCCCATCGCGCCGAACGCCACCGGCGCGGTGTTGACGATCAGGCACAGGCCGGCCGCATACAGCGGCTTGAAGCCCAACCCGACCAGTAGCGCGGCGGTGATCGCCACCGGCGCACCGAAGCCGGCCGCCCCTTCCAGGAACGCGCCGAACGCGAAGCCGACCATCAGCATCTGCAGGCGCTGGTCTTCGGTGACCGAGAGGATCGAGGCGCGGATGATGTCGAACTGGCCGGTCTTGACCGAGACCTTGTACAGGAACACCGCGCCGAGAATGATCCAGGCAATCGGCCACAGGCCATAGACGAAGCCATACCCGGCCGCCGCGAATGCCTGCGACAGCGGCATCCGGTAGAACAGCAGGGCGACCGCCAACGCGATCGCCACGGTGATCGTGCCGGCCAGCCACCCCTTCATGCGCAGCACGGCCAGCGCGACGAAGAAGAAGGCGATCGGCAGCAGCGCGATCAGGCTCGACAGCCAGAGGTTGCCAGCGGGGTCATACAGTTGTTGCCAGGCCTGCATCGGCGGATCTCATCAAGACGGACAGGGGTCCGCGCGGTCAGCACCGCGCGAACCAAGAACGCTCAACGACGACCATTGGTAGTACCAATATTCATGCCAGTCGTTGAAACTGCCCGCATTGAAACGCCAAACGCAGGGCGAGCCTATTAGACCATAGGTCTAGGCCCGCCTATTGGTAGTACCACTTAACAGCCGCAGTCGTTCGAGCGGCCTTTGAGCTCGACCGAGTTGCCATCCGGATCGCGCAGGCGCAGCGACAGACCGTCACCCTCCGCGCCGTAGTTGCGCTCGGCCGGTCCACTCAGGACCACGTTCAGCCCCTGCAGATGCGCGCGCACCTGTTCGGCGTCGAACGGCTCCACGCGCAGGCAGACATGCTCGACATTGCGTCCTTCCCGCCCAGGTGCTGCGCCACCTTCGCGCCCCAGCGGGCCGTCGACACTGATCAGATCGATCAGCGATTCGCCGGCATGCAGATGCACCATGCCCAACGAGGGCCGCTCGCGGGCGACCGTGCAGCCCAGGACGTCGCAGTAAAAGCGCACCGCGCGTGGGAGATCCTGCACGCGCAGCACCACATGGTCGATGCGCTGGATCTCGAAGGGACGTTCACTGCTCATGACGACTCCAGTTTTTTAGCGATACGGCTGAACACCACCAGCACGATCAGGCACAACACACTCACCCCGATAGCGATCACGTACTCACCGATGCCGACCGCGATACCGATCGCCGCGGCCATGATCAGTGAGCTGGCGGTGGTCAGGCCGCTGACCTGATCGTCGCGCGAACCGCGCAGGATCGTACCGGCGGCGACAAAGCCGACGCAGGCCACCACGGCTTCGATGAGACGGACCGGATCGACCTGCAGCAGGTCGCGGTAGCGCTCTTCCTGGAAGTGCTCGGCAATGCTGTCACCCAGCCCGACAATGAGGGCGGCAGCACCGGCGATCAGCATGTGCGTGCGCAGCCCGGCCGCATGCTTGCCCATCTCCCGCTCGATCCCAAGCGTGGCGCCGAGCAGCATTGCCACGGCGATCCGCAGCAGGATTGATAGATCTTGTTCCAGTCCCATCTGCACCTCTCATCCGGCAATGGACGGAGCGTCGCAGACAAGGGCGTCTGAGGACCGTGAAGCCAACGGCAGGCCCCGGTGAGCCTGCCGTCGCGGGGCTTACTGCGCCAGGTACCCGCCATCGATGGCGTAGTACGTGCCGGTCGCAAAGCTGGCGTCCGCACTGGCCAGCCAGGCCACCAGCGCAGCGACTTCCTCCGGCGTGCCGAGCCGGCCGAGCGCGTGCTTGCTCTCCAGCGCCTGCTTCACCTTCGGGTCCATCTTGTCGAGCAACGGCGTGGCGATGAAACCGGGGCCCACGGCGTTGATGCGGATCTTGTCTGCGGCGTGTTCCCACGCGGCCGTCTGGGTCAGCCCGACCACACCGTGCTTGGCAGCCGCGTAGGCGGAGGAGTTGCCGAACCCCACCTGGCCCAGAATCGAGGCCATATTGATGATGCTGCCCCCGTTTCCCGCGCTGCGCATTGCCTGGATCTGCGCCCGCTGGCACAGGAACACGCTGTTGAGATTGACGTCGATGACGTTCTTCCAGCCGTCCACCGGGTAGTCGCCGCTGGCCGCCGACGGCCCGCCGATACCCGCGTTGTTCACTGCGATATCCAGCCCGCCGAGTTCCTCGACGGTCTGCTTCACGGCCGCTTCAACGGCGCTCTCGTCGGTGACGTTCAAGGCGATGCCGATCGACTTCACGCCTTTCCTGCGCAGCGCCTCGGCAGTCTTCTCGACGGCATCGGCCTTGAGATCCCAGACCGCCACCGCCGCGCCGGAATCGGCCAGCAGTTCGGCCACGGCCAGGCCGATGCCGGAGACGCCGCCGGTGACAATGGCGACCTTTCCCTTGAGTTGATAATCAATCATCGCGTTGTTCCTCGGGTTGGAATAAGGCTGCGGGCAGTGCCTGCCCATGCGTCGACCATACGCCGCGAAAACGTTACAGAACGTGCACAGCGTGCTCCGCAACAATCCTTCCCATCGCTGCAACGCACCTGCGCCTATGCTCGGGGTCGTACGCCTGCCTCCCTTCTTTCAGCGGCCGATGGCGGTCGCCCTCCCCCAAGGTAAACCCATGACAGACTCCAATGACGGCCAGTTGTTCTCCCCCACCCGTCTGGGGGCCATCGACGTCGCCAACCGCGTCGCGATGGCACCGCTGACACGCAACCGCGCGATCCACGACCGCATCCCCAATCCGCTCGCCATCCAGTACTACGAGCAGCGCGCCAGCGCCGGCCTGATCATCGCCGAGGCCACCCAGATCAGCCCGATGGGCCAGGGCTATCTCGACACGCCCGGCATCTACAGCCAGGCCCAGATCGACGCCTGGAAGAAGGTCACCGATGCGGTGCATGCACGCGGCGGCAAGATCGTGCTGCAGCTGTGGCACGTCGGCCGCATCTCGCATACCAGCCTGCTGCCCGAGGGCGAGGTCCCGGTGGCACCGAGTGCCCTGCGTGCCAACACCAAAACGTTCACGGCCAAGGGCTTTGAAGCGGTCTCCGAACCACGTGCCCTGCGCCTGGACGAGATTCCCGGCCTGATCCAGGACTTCCGCCAGGCCGCGCGCAACGCGATCACCGCCGGTTTCGACGGCGTGGAAGTGCATGCCGCCAACGGCTACCTGATCGATCAGTTCCTGCGCGATGGCAGTAACCAGCGCACCGACGACTACGGTGGCAGCATCGAGAACCGCACCCGTCTGCTGGAGGAAGTGGTCCGCGCGATCGTCTCGGAAATCGGCGCCGACCGCACCGGTGTGCGCCTGTCGCCGGTGACACCGGCCAACGACGCTGCCGATTCCAACCCGCAACCGCTGTTCGAACGCGCCGTCGAACGCCTGGATGCCATCGGCCCGCTGGCCTTCATCCATGTGATCGAAGGGGCGACCGGTGGCCCGCGTGACAACATCGCCTTCGACTATGCCGCCCTGCGCGCCAAGTTCAAGGGGGCCTGGATCGCCAACAACGGCTATGACCAGGCACGCGCGGAAGCGGCCGTGGCGTCGGGCTATGCCGACATGATCGCGTTCGGCCGCCCCTTCATCGCCAACCCGGATCTGGTCGAGCGCTTCCGTCTCGGCGTAGCGCTGTCCGACCTGGACCAGGACACGCTGTACGGCGGCGGTGCGCACGGCTATACCGACTACCCCAGCGTTTCAGGCTGATCCGCGCGCGGTCACCGGTCGCGCATCGCATCGGTCACATCGCCGCCGGCAAGCACCGGCAGCAGCGCCCGGGGCAGCGTGCAGGGGCGCGTGGGCACACTGTCCACGCGCCACCCGCGCCCGAGCAGGATGCCCTTCCCCTTCGAGGGCGGGCCATTGCCGGGTGCCGGACAGCTGATGTCACTGAGCAGCACCTGTCCGTCGCGATCCAGCCATTGCTGGACGAAGTACTCACCCTCGGCAAAGCGCATGGTGCCGAGATTCAACAGCGTCAGCGGCTGACTCTCCACGTCCCCTTCCCAGCTGGACTGCAGTTCCACGCCGCTGAACAGCAGGCGTCGTCGCAGCACCTGATGGTTGGCATCCAGCAGGACCAGTTCCTCATCGCCCCCGTCCAGATAGCGGCGCGTCCAGGTGCGGTCCGCGCCCCAGGGCAGGATATCGAAGCTCTCCGGCGGCGCCGGTTCGCTGCCATCGGCCAGCACCATGCCCAGCTTTCCGTCCCGGCGGAATACCACCCGGCTACCGTCCATGCGCACCACATCGTCGACGGGACGACCCACGATACGGCCACGCTCGAGGTTGTACAGGTGCTTGACGCCGGCGGCCTGATCCCGGAGCAACAGCAACGGCGGAGTGACGTGGTTTTCGTCGATGGCCATGTCGGCAGGCACCGTGTAGGCCGTGCGTCCATCCCACCACAGGCGCGGTGAGGATTCGCTGCCAAACCTGCCGAGCAATCCAGTGCCGACGGCGTCGAACCGGGTCACGTCTGAAGGCGCGAACACGACCTCGCCATGGCAGTCCAGCACCGCTGCGGTCTCGGTCTGGGTGGGATGGCGCACGCGCCACGGCGGTGCCTGCCGCTGTTCGGCATCGGGTTCGTCGAGCACCGCTGCCAGTGCGGCCGGGGCGGCGGTGGGCGGGTGGGCGCCCTCCTTGTCCAGCACCTGCCAGCGGCCACCGCAGTAGTCCAGGCGGACGGTGCCACGCTGCGCGGCAAAGTGTCCGTCGGCCATCAGCCAGCCGGGCTCGGGCGTGTCGTCGGCGCTGCCGGTAGCGTGCCGATAGACCTGCTCGGGCCAGTCGCGCCGGCCTGCGGTACCGCCGTACTGTCGGTAGCGGGGATACAGGCCATCCTGCCGATAGCGGGCGATGTCCGTCGCCCTGCCCTGTGCATCCACCCGCCGCCACAGCTCGCCCTGACGCAGCCACCAGCCACCGTCGCTAACCGGCAACAGCGCGTCGATGTCATCGGAAAACACCGTCGTGCCGTTTTCATCCCGCACCTCGCAGTGCTCAGGCACCTGGACACTGCAAGCAACATACACGTGGCGGCCGGCGAAGGGCCCGGCCACCCACTGGACCTGTCGCTCGTCCAGTTCCATGACCGGGCGCCCCTGCAGGTCATGGAAACGCAGCGGACCACTGCGTGCGTTCCACAGCACGCGATCGGGCACCGCCAACGGCAGCCATTCGCCATCCTTCAGTGCCGGCAGGCGCACCTGCCCCAGCGCATCCACCACACCCCGGCCACCGACCGCCTCACCATCCGCCTGGATGAACGCCTCCCACACAGGATCACCGGGTGGGGCCTGCCGCAGCACGAACCGTTCGTGGTACTCGGTGTAGCCGCGGTCCTCGCGCAGCAGGCGTCCTGCATCGTCGTACCACTGCTGCGGCGTAGTGGGGCCCTGCGCGCGCATCCAGCGGTCGGCGGACAGCCGATGCATGCGCGCACCATTGGGGGGCACCAGCAGACGGCCATCGACGGACACCAGCGCCTCAGCGCCGAAACTGTTGCCCAGCACGGTGAACGACTGGGCGGGCGCGCCGCCTGCCAGCGACATCAGCGCGCCGACCACGAACATCCTTTTCATCGGTCATATCAGGAAAAGCGGAGCTGCACGCTACCGCCTGTCCACGGACGATGCAATGCAACCGGAGCGGCCCGCACGCGGCGTGCCAGCGCAGCCGCGTGGGAAAGCAGGCTGTGTCCGCTCAGTACACCGGCAATGAAATGAAACTGGCCTGCTGCGGCGCGTGCCAGATCTGCTGCGTCGCCTTCTGGTAATCGCCCGGCTTGGCCAGGTAGATATTCGGCACGAACGTCTGCGGATTGCGGTCATACAGCGGGAACAGGCTCGACTGCACCTGCACCATCACCCGATGGCCCGGCTGGAACACATGGTTCACCGTTGGCAGACCGAATCTATAGTCCAGCACCTGGTTGCTCGCGATCGCCTTCGGGTCGCTGAAGCTCTCGCGGTACCGGCCACGGAAGATCGCCATCGAGACCGACAGCTCGTACCCGCCCATCTCGGGCGTCGACGGCGTCTGGTCGGGATACACATCGATCAGCTTCACCACCCAGTCGCTGTCGCTGCCACTCGTCGCCGCCTGCAGATTGACCTGCGGCGCACCACCGATCCGCAGCGGCTCGGTCAAGGGCTCACTGACGAAGGTCAGCACGTCCGGCCGGCCGTCCACGAAGCGCTGATCCTTCACCAACCAGCTCGTCCACATATCGCGGTCAGCGAACCGCACCGGGCGCGGCACGAACGGCACCGGCTTGGCTGGATCGGACACATACGCCTCGAACGTCGCCTCTCCCGCCTGCGGTGCTTCGAAGGACAGTTTGCCGCCCGCGCGCAGATACAGCGGCCTGGATTGGGCCACGCTGCGCGGCCACTGCTGCAGCTTGTCCCACTGGTTTTCGCCGGTGTTGTAGATCAGTACCGGCGGCGTCTGCGCCTTGGGGGCGCCATCCACGAGGTACTGATCGAAGAACGGCTTGAGCACATCGCGGCGGAACTGCAGCGCGGTGTCGCCGTCGAACTTCAACGACCCCAGGCTGCTGCCGTCATAGTTGACCTGGCTGTGCCGCCACGGCCCCATCACCAGATAGTTCAGCGTGTTGCCGGTGTCACGCGGCTCCATCGCCGCATAGCTGTGCACCGCGCCCCACATGTCTTCCTGGTCCCACAGCCCCTGCAGCCACATGGTGGGTACCTTCAACTCGGTCTTGGCCATGCGCGCGTCCAGCGCCTGCTCCTGCCAGAACGCGTCGTAGGCCGGGTGTTCGATCAGCTTGTGCCACCACGGCAACTGATCCAGGCCATTGGCCTTGGCGTAGTCCCCGGCCGAGCCGGCGCGCAGGAAGGTCGTGTAGTCGTCGTAGCCCACGCTGGGAATCGACGGCCCCTTGCCGCGCTTGGCCAGCTGACCGGTGAAATAGCCGAAATTGACCTGCCGGAACGCACCGTAGTTGAGCCAGTCATCGCCCATCCAGCCATCGATCATCGGGCTCTGCGGCGCGGCCACCTTCAATGCCGGGTGCGGGTTGGTCAGCGCCATCACCACGGTGAAACCCTCATAGGACGAGCCCAGCATGCCGACCTTGCCGTTGCTTTCGGGCACATGCTTGACCAGCCAATCGATGGTGTCCCATGCGTCGGTCGCGTGGTCCACCTTCGTGGCGTTGAGCGGCCCGCGCAACGGCCGGGTCATCACATAATCGCCCTCGGAGCCGTACTTGCCGCGGATGTCCTGGAACACCCGGATGTAACCGCCATCAACGAACACCTCATCCCCCTGCGGCAGGATGTCGCGCATGTTCGGCGAATCCATGCGCTTGGCACGGTTGGCGGCATCGTACGGGGTACGGGTCAGCAGGATCGGCGCGTTCCTGGCGCCCTTGGGCACCACGATCACCGTGTAGAGTTTCGTTCCGTCACGCATCGGCACCATCACCACGCGCTTGTCGTAGTTGTCCTGCGCCGTGGGCGTCACGAAGCCCTTGGCGGGAATGTCCGGGGTCATCGGCGAGGTCTGCGCCGACACAGTGGCCGCAACCATCAGACTCAACAACGCAACTGGCAATACACGCACACGCATGGGGCTCTCCCGGCAGTGATGGCAACTCCCGCAGCCTAGCGCCGCAGGCGCGGCCCCGGTAGATGCCGATCGGCCTGTTCCGTGGCCGTTTCGCGCATTCAGCTGCCAACCACCGTTTCGTGCAAAGCCTGCCAGCGCAGCGTGCCGTCCGGGCGGCTCACGAGGACAGCCAAGGCCTCACGTCGATGGCCGGTGCCATCCGCACCGATCTGATCCTCGCGATAGCGCACCGCGCAGGCGGCTGGCGCGAGCGGCAGGTACTGCAGTGCATCGACCGTGATCCGCAACCCGGGCCGGCTGCCATGGGCGGCGGCGAAGAAGCCGGCCAGCGCGGGCGTGTCCAGGCGGACGCCACGGATCCCGACCATGCTGAAGTCCTCGCTGAAGTGGGCCAGCAGTGTGTGCAACGCAGCCACCGGCGAGCGCCCGGTGAACCAGTCTTCGATCAGCACATGCAGGTCATGGATCTCGTTGAAGGCAAGCGTGTCATTCATGGGGAGGTTCTCAAGGCAAGGGAAGACGCCGGCAGGCGCCATAGCAGAAGCATCGGCAGCAGGCTCATGGCCGCCGCCAGCATCAGGGTGAGCGGGAACGCGTGCGCTGGCAGCACGGACGACAGCACTGCCAGCACACAGGCCAGCAGCGCGGCGGCCAGACAGAAACTGAGTTGACGGTTGAGATTCCACAGCGCACTGCCCGGCAGCAGCTCCGCGTCCGCCAGCCTCTGGAACGCGAGCGTCTGTGCGCTGCTGCTGCACAGGCTCCCGCCCAGGCCCATCAGTGCGAAGGCCAGCACCGGCAGCCACGGCTGGCTGGCCTGTATGCCGATCAACAGCGCGATGCCGACCGCCTGGCATCCCATGCCGGCCGTCAACAGCGGGCGCGCCCCGATGCGTGGCAGCCAGTGTCGTGTGGTGGCGATGGCGCAGGCCGAGGCGATCGCCCACGGCAGCATGAAGCCGCCGATGGCCGCGGCGCCGTAGCCCTGGCGATGCAGCAGCAGCGTGGCCACCAGCTGGGTGCCGATGAACGTACCGGGCACCAGCAGATAGACCAGCATCGCCAGCCGCAGCGAGGCATGCCGCAGCAGCGACCACTGCAGGACCGGATGATCCGTACGGCGTGCACTGCGGGCATACAACGCCAGCACCAGGGTGGCGACCACGAGCAGGCCCGCGCCCAGCATCCACTGCCCCGGCTCTGCCAGCAGGCTCAGCGCGACCAGCAACACGCTCAGGCCCAGTGAGCCGAGCAACAGCCCGCGACGGTCCAGCGCAGGTACGGCCACCGGCGCACGCGGGCGTACCCACGCGGCCGCCAGCGCGAAGGCCACCATGGCCAGCGGCACACTGACCAGCAGCACGCCGCGCCATGAGCCCCACTCCACCAGCACACCGCCCAGTGTGGGCGACAGCGCCGGCACCAGCAGCGCCACCGCCATGATGCGGGCGGTCAGGCGCGCGCGGTCGGCCGGTGGGCATTCGCGGTAGGCCATCGCCTGCCCGACCGGAATCAGCAGTCCGCCGCCCAGCCCCTGCAGCAGCCGCCAGCCGATCAGCCCCTCGATGCTGGCCGCGGTGCCCGCCAGTACCGCGCCCACCGTGAACAACGCCAGCGAGACGCACAGCACCCGGCGTTCGCCAAGACGCGCCGCCAGCCAGCTGCCCAGCGGAATGACCAGGGTCAGACCAAGCATGTAGGCATTGCCGATCCACGCCAGCTGGGGCACGGACGCGTGCAGCTCGGTGGCGATGGCCGGATACGCGACGGTACCGATGAACATGTTCACCAGGTCCAGCGAGAATCCCAGCAGGTACAACGTTTCCACCCTGGCCCGGTATGTCATGCGGCGCTCCGATTGCGAGGCGGCAGCATGCGCGTTGGCGGCGGCTGGATATACAGGCAACCGGATGCAAGACTGTCAAACCTTTTTTGACAGTCAGAGCGCCGCCATGGTCAGCCTGGACCGCTTCGAGACCTTCAAGGCGATTGTCGACGCCGGCAGCCTGACCGCTGCCGCGCAGCGCCTCGGCCAGAGCCGCGCCGTGGTGAGCTTCAACCTCAAGCGACTGGAACAGGAACTGGGCGTGACGCTGCTGGTGCGCAATACGCGCAGCCTGGCGCTGACCGAGGCCGGCGAACGCTTTTACCAGCACTGCACTGCCCTGTTGACGACTGCCGAGCTGGCGATCGAGGAGGCACGCAGCGAACAGCTGCAGCTGCGTGGCACGCTGCGGCTGACCACCACGCCGGAGTATGCGATCGCCCGGGTCGTGCCGGTGCTGGAATCATTCCGCGCCCTGCATCCGGAGCTGCGCCTGCACCTGTCCACCTCACCGGCGCCGGCGGACCTGATTCCCGAGCGGTTCGATCTGGCGATCCGGTTGGGGCGCCTGCAGGACTCGCAGCTGCGCGCGACCCTGCTGGACGAACACGCGCTGTGCGCGGTCGCCGCGCCGTCGTTGTTGTCCACGCTGCCCGATGATGCCGCGCGCGATGACCCGGACTGGATCCGCACGCTGCCACGATTGGGGTATCCGCGCCTGGCGGATCTACCGCTGGTGGCGCCCGATGGCAGCGACCAGGTGTTTGCCTGCAACCCCGCCCATGCGGTGGTTACGGTCGACAACGCATCCACGCTGCGCGCCTTCGCGCTGGCCGGGGCCGGCGCGACCGTGTTGCCGCAGTGGTTGATCGATGACGATCTGGCGCAGGGCCGGCTGCTGCCGATCCTGCGCCGTCATCGCTTCCCGCGCCAGGGCGTATATGCGGTGTTTCCGAACACCGCCCAGCCCTCGCGCCGGGTCCGGCTGCTGCTGGCGCACCTGCGCGAGCACCTGCCGGGGTGAGCGGTGGCACGACCACCGGTCGTGCCCTACCCCGCAACGCGCGTTGCGTCCGATCCGCGGCCGGTACCGCCCGTGGGTCGGTACCGGCGCGTTCGTCAGCTCAGCGGACGACCTGCTCGGCCAGCTCCAGCGGCACGCGCTGCACCGGTGCATTGGCCGCGCGCGAGAGCTGCACTTCGTACTGCCCACCGGCGATCTTCCACTGCTTGGCGGCGGTATCGAAGCTGGCCAGCGTCTTTGGCTCGGCTTCGATGCGGATCCGGCGGCTTTCGCCCGGCTGCAGCGTCACTTTCTGGAAGCCGATCAGGCGGATCGGGGTGGTGCTGCCCTGCGGCAGCTGCAGGTACAGCTGCGGCACATCCGCACCGGCGACCTTGCCGGTGTTGCGCACGTCCACGCTGGCGACCACACGCTGGCCTTCCACGACCACCTGCAGGTTGTCGTAGCCGAAGCTGGTGTAGGACAGGCCATGGCCGAACGCGTACTGCGGGGTCAGGCCCTTGGCGGCGAACCACTTGTAGCCGACGTTGGCGCCTTCGATGTCGTAATCGATGGTGTCGTCCGGCTTGTTCTTCGGGTTGAAGCCCAGGCCATTGACGTGCGGGCGCGGCAGCTGGCTGACATCGGTCGGCCAGGTCACCGGCAGGCGACCGGACGGATTGACCTTGCCGGTCAGCAGCGCGGCGATGCCTTCACCGCCCCGGATGCCCGGGTACCAGGCCTGCAGGATGGCCGGCACCTGCTGCAGCCACGGCAGCTCGACCGGACCATTGGTTTCCAGCACCACCACGGTCTTCGGGTTGGCCTTGGCCACACCGGCGATCAGCTTGTCCTGGTTGTCCGGCAGCTGCATGTGCGGCAGATCGACCGATTCGGCCGACCACTGCGTGGCGAACACGATGGCCACATCGGCGGCTGCGGCAGCGCGCGCGGCGGCGGCCACATCGCGGCCATCCACGTAATCGATGCGGGCATCCGGACGCTCGGCGCGCAGCGCTTCCAGCGGCGAGGACGGGTGGAAGATCACCGGGCCCGGCCAGGTGGTCGGCATCACGCCCGGCACCGCATTGGTGCCCCGCGCGGTCCAACCCACCATCGAAGAACCGCCGCCGCCGATCACGCCCTTGTCGGCATGGCCACCGATGATGACGATGCGCTGCACGTCCTTGCCCAGCGGCAGCAGATCATCGGCATTGCGCAGCAGCACGCTGCCTTCTTCAACGGTACGCTGCGCGGCGTGGAAGCCGGCCTCATCGTCGATCGGCTCATGCACCGGCGGCAGATCGAAATTGCCGTGCGCGAACATGGTGCGCAGGATGCGGCCGACCATGTCGTCCAGGCGCGCCTGCGGCACCACGCCACCGGCCACGGCCAGGCGCAGCGGTTCGTCGAAATAGACCGCCTTGTCGAACACTTCACCGGCCGACTGCTGGTCCAGGCCGGCCAGCGCCGCCTTGGAGCCGCTGTGCACGCCACCCCAGTCGGACATCACGAAACCGGGGAACTTCCATTCCTGCTTGAGCACCTCGTTCATGAGGTAATCGTGTTCGCAGCCGTAGGTGCCGTTGATGCGGTTGTACGAGCACATCGCCGAACCGGGCTTGCCGATGTCCATGGCGATCTCGAACGCCAGCAGGTCCGATTCGCGCATCGCCTGCTCGCCGATCTCGGCACTGTGGAAATTGCGCGAGGTCTCCATGTCGTTGAGCGCGAAGTGCTTCATCGTGGAGATGACGTGCTGGCTCTGCACGCCGCGGATCGACTCACCGACCAGCACACCGGCCAGCAGGGGATCTTCACCGGCGTATTCGAAATTGCGGCCATTGCGCGGATCGCGCTGCAGGTTGACGCTGCCGGCCAACAGGATGTTGAAGCGCTGCTGCCAGGCTTCGCGCCCCATGGTGGCACCGCCAGCGAAGGCGATGTCCGGGTTCCAGCTGGAGGCCGTGGACGGGCCGGACGGCATCGCGGTGGCGTGGTCGCCCTTGCGCAGGCCGCCCGGATTGGTCACGCCAACACCGGCATCGGCCGACTGCTGCGCCGGAATGCCCAGACGCGGGACGCCCGGCACGAAACCGGCCGAACCCACCGCGCCCTCCGGCAGCGGACCGCCATCCTTGCCCAGCCCGAAGTAGCTGTGCAGCATCTGGAACTTCTCATCCACGGTCATCTGCGCAACCAGCGCCTTGGCGCGGGCATCGGCGTTCAGGCCGGTGTCCATCCACGGCGTGTCGCCACCGACCGGCGCGGCATAGCCCAGGGTCAGCAGCGTGGCGGCGGTGGTGCCCTTCTTGCCGTCATGGGTGCGCAGCTTTATCGCCGCCGACGTGGCCGACTGGAAGCCATCGCTGAAGTAGCTTTCATTGGCTTCCAGCGCGACACGCGACGGATCGAAGCCCGCGGTGGTGGCCGCATCGGCGCTGACCGCGCCCAGCAGCACGGCCGGCGCGCCCAGGCGCGAACCGGTGACCAGCGGCGGCAGTGCCGCAGCATCGGCGGCGCTGGTGTACAGCGCGACCACGTGGCGGCCATCGTTGAGGCGCAGATAATTCAGCGACGGCTGCTCGGTGCCCGATTCGGCCTCGATCGGCAGGCGGGTGAGCACGACACTGCCGGTCTGCTGCGCGGCGGCCGGATCGGCGGTCACGAAACGATAGTGATAACCCAGCGCATCGGCCAGGCCCTGCAGTGGGTCCACGCGGTCCGCGCGGCGCTCCACGTTGCGCACGGTCACTGCATCGACCTGCAGCTGCTCCAGCTGCGCGGCGACCACGGCGGCGTCCAGGTCACCCGGGGTCTGTTCCAGGGTCAGCACGGTGAACGCGTCGGTGGTGGCGGCCGGGGCAGCAGCCCAGGCGGAAGCGCTCAGCGAGAGCGCGATGGCGGCCGTCAGGGCCAGGGGCTTTGAAATCGTTTTCATGAGCGGACGAAACACCTTTGCTTGCGCAATAAATCCAGGGAGTCTTGCCGCAGAAGGGTGCAGCGCCATGTCGGCGGGAACCACGCGCGGGCGCGCGGAACCGTTTACAACGCAAGGCGATGACGGCTACGTCCAGGCCCCTCCGCCCGTCGTGACAGCCGCACCACCCGGGAGCCCGTGACCGGCGCCCCACCCGGAAGAGTGGGCGAGCGTGTTCATGCCTGTCAACAGGATGCTTACATTTGAGACACCGCAACCCGCGCGAAATCAGGGTGACAGGGGCTTCATCACCCGGGTGTCGGCGCCCTCAACCACCTGCCCACGCTGGTCGCGCGGCTGCATCGGCGCCAACGGCAGCCCATCGCTGTCGGCTTGCAGCACCGAGCGTGGCTCGCCGGGCGCGAACAGGAAGGCCTCGCCCCATTGGCGCAGCGCCACCACCAGCGGGAACAGCGCGCGACCGCGCTCGGTGAGCACATATTCCTGATAGCTGCGGCCTTCGCCCAGCGGCTGCTGCGTCAGCACGTCCGCCTCCAGCAAGGCCTGCAGGCGCTGGCTGAGCATGCTGCGCGACATCCCCAGGCGGCGCTGGAAATCGCTGAAGCGGCGCACCCCGTCGAAGGCCTCGCGCACGATCAGCAGCGACCAACGGTCGCCGACCAGATCCAGCGCGCGCCCCACCGGGCAGGGGGTAGTGGCATCGGTTGTCATGTGCGGCCTCCTTTCGAGGTTTCATTTTAGAACCAAATACTCCAGAATCAAATGGTTCTGTTTTGAGACTACATCATGCCGCTCCCTGCCTCCGCCTCGCGGGCATCCACCTCCCCGCTCCCCTCCGCCTTGCTGATGCTGTTCGCCTGCGCCGCCGGTTTGAGCGTGGCCAATGTCTATTACGCCCAGCCCTTGCTGGATGCCCTGGCCGCCGATCTCCAGATCAGTACGTCCCGCATCGGCGCGGTGATCGCCGCCACCCAGCTGGGTTCGGTGGCGGCGCTGCTGTGGGTGGTGCCACTGGGTGACCGCGTGGACCGCCGCCGCCTGATCGCGATCCAGACCATTGGCCTGGTGCTGGCCCTGCTGGCCGTCGCGCTGGCGGCGCAGGCCTGGAGTCTGTTGCTGGGCATGCTCGCAGTGGGCCTGCTCGGCACCGCGATGACCCAGGGGTTGATCGCCTATGCCGCCGCCGCTGCAGGCGTGCACGAGCGTGGCCGCGTGGTTGGTGCCGCACAGGCGGGCGTGGTGGTCGGGTTGTTGTTGGCACGCGTCGTGGCCGGCGCAGTCGCCGATCTGGGCGGATGGCGGGCGGTGTACCTGCTCTCGGCAGCGCTGATGGTGGTGACGGGCGCGCTGTTGTGGGCGCGTCTGCCACGGCTGCCGGCCTCGACTGCATCCACCGCACGCACCGGGGTGATCGCCTTGCTGCGGCAACAGCCCGTGCTGCGCCAGCGCGGCGTGCTGGGCCTGCTGCTGTTCACCGTGTTCGGCCTGTTCTGGAGCAGCATGAGCCTGCCGCTGGGCGCGCCGCCGTATGCCCTCAGCCACACCGCCATCGGCGCCTTCGCGCTGGTCGGGCTGCTGGGTGCGTTGGCGGCGGCACGCAGTGGGCACTGGAGTGACCGGGGCCATGCCGGGCGGGTCACCACCGGCGCCCTGTGGCTGATGCTGCTGAGCTGGCTGCCGATCGCCGCGATGTCCCACCACCTGGGCTGGCTGGTGCTCGGCGTGCTGCTGCTGGATCTGGCGGTGCAGGCGCTGCACGTGACCAACCAGAGTCGGATTCTGGCCGCAGCCCCGCACGCGCAGGCGCAGGTGATCGCCGCCTACATGCTGTTCTACGCTGCCGGCAGTGGGCTGGGGGCGCTGGCCGGCAGTGCGTTGTATGCCGCGTTCGGCTGGCCCGGGGTCTGCATGGCGGGTACCAGTGTGTCGCTGCTCGCGCTGGTGGTGTGGTGGGCGATGCCGGGTTATCACGCCATCACCGGTGGTCATGAGCCCTGCCCGGTTCCGGGCGGATCGCGGCTCGATAATGACCGCTCACGTCCCGGAGCCGCCGCATGCCCCCACACCGCCACTTCGATCAACTCTGGCGCGACCGCAACGACACCTCCCGGCAACGCAGCCCGCGGGTGCTGATCCGGGTGTTCGTCGGCCCGGGCGAACTGGAAGCACGGGTGGCGTTCTACGAGCAGTTGCAGGGCCTGGTCGCCGATGCGGGCTTTCCGTTCCCCGAGGCCGGCCTGCGCCTGGCGATGGTCGGGGCATTCCTGCTGATCGAGGGCGCGCCGGACAAGCTGGCTCCGTTCACCTCCACCACCGGCACGCTGCTGGTGGATGACGTGCAGCCCTATTACGACCGGCTGGTGGCGGCCGGGGCGCAGATCATCTTTCCACTGCAGGTCGTGCCCACCGGCGCGGCCTTCAACGCCGTGCATCCGGACGGCACCGTGGTCGAGTACGTGCACCACCGGCCCGATCCGCAGGGGCGCTGAGTAGATCCTCGCCATGCGTGGATGCCCTCCATCACGCGCGTGGCCATCCCATCTGGCGCGCTGCCATTCCGCTCTCCTGAAGCATTCATCACCCTCAACCGGTTCGGAATCCGGCCGCCGAATTCGTTAGCATTTTTACTAATTGCGGGTAGGATTGTCGGTCTCAGCCTTTGACACGCGTGCTGCCGATACTCGCCGCCATGCCCTTGTTTCCTGCCCGTTTCCGCCTGCTCCAGCCCTGCCGGGAGGCCCGCTGATGGGCGCCGTGCTGGCCCTGGACCGGCTGCTGGAAACCCGCCGGGTCTGCCGGGGGCAGCCGCGTGCGGCCTTCCCCGAGGTGGCCCCGCACCCGACCGGCCACCCGGCGCTGGATGCCCGACTGCCCGGCGGTGGCTGGCCGCCCTCGGCGCTGTCGGAGGTGCTGCTGGCCTCGCCCGGGGTCGGTGAGCTGGCCCTGGTCTGGCCGACGCTGGCGCGGCTGAGCCAGCAACAGCAGACCGTGGTGCTGATCGCCCCGCCGCACCTGCCGCATGCCCCGGCCTGGGCCCGCGCCGGGCTGGCACTGAACCAGGTGCAGGTGGTCCAGGCCAGCCCGCGCGATGCCTTGTGGGCCGCCGAGCAATGCCTGCGCTCGGCCGCATGTGCGGCGGTGCTGTGCTGGCCGCAGCAGGCCGATGACCGCGCGCTGCGCCGGCTGCAGGTGGCGGCCGAAACCGGCCAGTGCCTGGGCTTTTCCTTCCGCGATGCCCGGCATGCGCGCAACCCCTCCCCGGCCGCGCTGCGCCTGCAGCTCGACGATGGCCAGGTGCGGGTGCTCAAGTGCCGCGGCGGGCTGGCACCGGCGCAGCCGCTGCCGCTGGCCGTGGCTCATTGAGCCGCCGCCGTGGACTGGGCCTGCCTGCTGCTGCCGCACCTGGCGCTGGATGCCGCCCTGCGCCAGCAACCGGACCCGGCTGCGCCGCTGGTGCTGGTCACCGGCCCGGCGCAGCGACGCGTGCTGCATGCGGTCAGTCCCTCGGCCCGGCAGCTCGGGCTGCGCCGCGGCATGCTGCTCTCAGCTGCGCAGGTGCTCACCCGCGACATGCTCACCGTGGAGTACGACCCGCGCGCCGAACAGGCCACCCGCCAGCTGTTGGCCAGTTGGCTGTACGGCATCAGCTCGCAGGTCAGCCTGGATTTCCCGCACGCGCTGGCACTGGAAATCCGGGCCAGCCGCGCGCTGTTTGGTGATTGGCCGAAGGTCGAGCAGCGGTTGACCCGTGGCCTGACCGAACTGGGTTTCCGCCACCGGCTGGTGGCCGCACCGAATCCGCATGCCGCCAGCGTGCTGGCCCGCGTGCATGGCCGGCTCGGCGTGGGTGCGCACCAGGTGGAGGCGGCGCTGGCCCAGGTGCCGATCGAACGCAGCGGGTTGCCGGCCGAGGCGGTCACGGTGCTGGCGCGCTCGGGGTTGCGCACGCTGGGCGCGGCGTTCGGCCTGCCGCGCGAGAGCCTGGCCCGGCGCTTCCCGCCGCAGGTGCTGGCGCACCTGGATGCGCTGCGCGGGATCAGCACGCCGCCGCTGCGCTATTTCCAGCCGCCGGACCGCTTCGATGCGCGCATCGAGTTCGAGTACGAGGTCGAGTCCACCCAGGCCATGCTGTTCCCGTTGCGGCGCCTGACCGCCGATCTGGCCGCATTCCTGTGCTCGCGCGATGGCGGCGTGCTGCAGTTCGATCTGTGGTTCGAGCACGAACACCACCCCGATACGCGCCTCTCGATCGGCCTGCTCGCGCCCGAGCGCGAACCGGCGATGCTGTTCGAACTGGCCCGCAACCGTGTGGATCATCTGCAGTTGCCAGCGGGCAGCCGCGGCCTGCGCCTGCAGGCCGAGCAACTGCCGCCGTTCGTCCCGGCCGCACGCGATCTGTTCGACCCGCGCCCGCAGCAGGCGATGCCGTGGGAGCAGCTGCGCGAGCGTCTTCGCGCCCGGCTCGGCGATGACGCTGTGCAGGGGCTGGGGCTGCGTGCCGACCATCGGCCCGAACGCGCGACCGGTGACGCCCAGGGCGCGCCCAAGCCCCCGCCCCCGGTGCTGCCGATGCGCCCGGGCTGGCTGCTGGCCCAGCCGCAGGCGCTGCAGGATCCGCACCTGCGCATCCTGTCCGGGCCGGAGCGGATCGAATCGGGCTGGTGGGATGCCGGCGACATCCGCCGCGACTATTACGTCATCGAAACGCCGCAAGGCCAGCGCGGCTGGGCGTATACCGCCGCCGATGCACGCAGCGGACCGTTCATGCTGCACGGCTGGTTCGCATGAGCGCACCGCTGCCGGGATACGCCGAGCTGCATTGCCTGTCGGCCTTCAGTTTCCAGCGCGGCGCGTCCATCGCCGAGGAGTTGTTCGCGCGTGCCAAGGGCCAGGGCTACCACGCGCTGGCGATCACCGATGAGTGCTCGCTGGCCGGTATCGTGCGCGCCTGGCAGGCTGCGAAGAAGCACGCACTGCCCCTGATCACCGGTGCCGAATTCCAGCTGGAGGACGGCCCGAAACTGGTGCTGCTGTGCACCGACCAGGGCAGCTACGCCGCGCTGTGCCAGTTGATCACGACCTGCCGCCGGCGCGCGCCCAAGGGCGAGTACCGCTGCCTGCGCAGCGACATCGAACCGCTGCACGCCGGCCTGCTGTGCCTGTGGGCAGACCCTGCCCCGGGCATCGAGGATGCGCAGTGGCTGCAAGCCTGCTTTCCGCAGCGGCTGTGGCTGGCCGTTGAACTGCACCGCGAGGCCGATGATCGCGCGCGCCTGCAGCGCCTGCGTCGTTTCGGCCGCGACCAGGGCATTCCACTGGTGGCCAGCGGCGATGTGCACATGCACGTGCGCCGCCGCCGCGCGCTGCAGGACACCCTCACCGCAATCCGCCACCACTGCACGCTCGGCGAGGCAGGCTGGCGGTTGTTCCCCAACGGCGAGCGTCACCTGCGCACCCGCCAGGCCCTGGCCACGCTGTACCCGCCCGAGCTGCTGGCCGAGACCCTGCGCATCGCCGAGCGCTGCCACTTCGATCTCAAGCAACTGAAGTACACCTACCCGCGCGAACTGGTACCGGCCGGCCACGACCCGGCCAGCTGGCTGCGGGTGCTGGTGGAAGAAGGCATGCAATGGCGTTGGCCCGCGGGCGAGACGCCCCAGCAGCGCCACCAGATCGAACACGAACTGGCGCTGATCCACACCAAGCAGTACGAGTCGTACTTCCTGACCGTGCACGACATCGTGCGCTTCGCGCGCCGGCAGCAGATCCTCTGCCAGGGCCGTGGCTCGGCCGCCAATTCCTCGGTGTGCTACGTACTGGGCGTGACCGAGATCGACCCCAGCGAGATGGAGCTGCTGTTCGAGCGCTTCATTTCCGCCGAACGCGACGAGCCGCCGGATATCGACATCGACTTCGAACACGAACGCCGCGAGGAAGTGCTGCAGTACGTGTTCAACCGCTACGGCCGCGAACGCGCCGCCTTGACTGCCGTGGCGATCAGCTACCGGGGCCGCAGCGCGGTACGCGATGTGGCGCGGGTGCTTGGCCTGCCGCCGGACCAGGTCAACGAACTGGCCGCCTGCCTGGACCGCTGGAGCAGCCATGAGCCGCTGCCGGAGGCCTTGCGTGAGCGCGGCTTCGATCCGGAGACCCCGCTGATGCGGCGGGTGGTGGCGCTGACCAGTGAACTGGTCGATTTTCCACGCCACCTGTCCCAGCACCCCGGCGGCTTCGTGATCTCCGAACACCCCCTGTCCACGATGGTGCCGGTGGAAAACGCGGCCATGGCCAACCGCACGGTGATCCAGTGGGACAAGGACGACCTGGATGTCACCGGCCTGATGAAGGTCGACTGCCTGGCGCTGGGCATGCTCACCGCGGTACGCAAATGCCTGGCGATGCTGGAAGCGCATGGCGGACCGACGATGACCATGGCGAAGATTCCGCAGGGCGATGAGCCCACCTACGACATGATCTGCCGCGCCGACACCCTGGGCGTGTTCCAGATCGAGTCCCGCGCCCAGATGGCGATGCTGCCGCGCATGCAGCCGCGCTGTTTCTACGACCTGGTGATCGAAGTGGCGATCGTGCGCCCCGGCCCGATCCAGGGCGACATGGTCCACCCGTATCTGAACCGAAGGAAGAAGCTCAAGGAAGAAGGCATCGAAGAGATCGACTACCCACCCGCGCTGGAGAAGGTCTTCAAACGCACCCTGGGCGTGCCGCTGTTCCAGGAACAGGTGATGCAGCTGGCGGTCGCCGCCGCCGGCTTCAGCCCCGGCCAGGCTGACGCACTGCGCCGCTCGATGGCCGCCTGGAAGCGCCACGGTGGGCTGGAGCCGCACCGCGACAAACTGCTCGCCGGCATGGCCGCCAACGGCTACAGCCGCGAATACGGTGAGCGCCTGTTCGAGCAGATCAAGGGCTTCGGCAGTTATGGCTTCCCGGAAAGCCACGCGGCCAGCTTCGCGCTGATCACCTATGTCAGCTGCTGGCTCAAGTGCCATCACCCCTCCGCATTCGCCGCCAGCCTGATCAACAGCCAGCCGCTGGGGTTCTATACCCCGGACCAGATCCTGCAGGACGCGCGCCGTCATGGCGTGCCAGTGCTGCCGGTGGATGTGCGCTATAGCGACTGGGACTGCACGCTGGTGCCGCCCACCTCGCCAGGCCGGCCATTTGGCATCCGGCTGGGGCTGCGCCTGGTCGATGGCTTCAGCGAGGCGGTCGCCACCGGCGTGGTGCAGGCGCGCCACCGTTCGCCCTTTGAGAGCGTGGCCGACCTGAGCCAGCGCGCACAGCTGGACCGTCGCCACCAGGGCCTGCTGGCCGATGCCGGTGCACTCAAGGGCCTGAGCGGCCATCGCCATCGCGCGCGCTGGGACGTCTCCGGCGTGGAAAAGCCGCTGCCGCTGTTCGACATGGCCCGCGCCACCGCCGAAGCCGCCGTCGCGCTGCCGCTGCCCAGCGCGTTCGAGGACATGCAGGCCGATTACAACACCACCGGCACCACGCTGGGCCGGCACATGGTCTCCTTCATCCGCAGCCAGCTGCGCCAGCGCCGCTGCCACCGCTCCGACGAACTGGCCGCCCTGCCGCACGGGCGCAGCGTGCGGTTTGCCGGGCTGGTACGCATGCGCCAGCGCCCGCAGACTGCCAGCGGGGTCACCTTCCTCACCCTGGAAGACGAATGCGGCATGGTCAATGCGGTGGTCTGGCGCAAAATCGCCGACCGCCAGCATCGCGTGCTGGTTGAAGCGCAACTGATGCAGATCGACGGCCGGCTCGAGCGCGTGGACGGCGTGCAGCACCTGATCGTCCGCCAGATGCACAACATCGACACCCTGATCGACGGCGTGCGTACCCACAGCCGCGATTTCCGCTGAGCCATCCCGTGACCAACCTCACGCTCTGAATGTAATCCCAGACTTTTCCGACTGGTGCCGTGAAGGGCGTATCCGGTATGGTCGCAGCCTTCCAAGGATCCGGAGAACCCCATGTCGCGCGCGCTGACCGTCACCACGCTGGTCGTTTCCAGCCTCGCCCTGATCGTTTCCGGTTGGACCGCGCTGCGCCTGCACCAGAGCCAGTCCGAGGAGCGTGTCATCACCGCCCGTGGCGTGGTGATCCGCGATGCCAGTGGCCAGGCGCGGGTGATTCTCGGCGCCCCCGTCCCCGATCCGCTCACCAAGGGCATCACCCAGGGGCCGCGTGCGTCACCGCTGTCAGGCCTGATCCTGCTGGGCGCCGATGGCTCCGAGCGTGGCGGCTACGGCACCGCCGATGTCGGCGACGAGGCCATCCTCACCCTGGACGATGCCACCGGCACCACCGAGGTATTCAAGGTCACCGCCAACCCGGATCGCGGCGCCACCCTGGTCGTCAAACACCAGAACAGCACCGGCGCGATGCTGACCTCCTGGCAGGGCAAACCGGAACTGATCTTCCTCAACGACGACGAACAGACGCACTACGTCAGCCCGAACGCCGCCGCCGCGCCCTGACATCGGCGGGCGGTGATTTTCGGGTAGCGCTATGACAACCTGTCCGTTGTTACGGGACCGCCCTGCTGGCGCGCCGACGCGCCGCAGCCGTCCCCGCTTCCGGAGCTCCCCATGCCCATCGCTGCCCCCACCTGGCCCCAGGCCACCACTGTCGACGAGATCCGCCACAACCTGGCGATGGTCCGCGAACGCATCGCCCGCGCCTGCGCACTGGCCGGCCGCGACCCGGCCGGCGTGCGCCTGCTGCCGGTCAGCAAGACCGTCGATGAGGCCCGCCTGCGCCTGGCGTGGGAGGCCGGCTGCCATGAGCTGGGCGAGAACAAGGTGCAGGAAGCCCAGCGCAAGGCGGCGGCGATGGCCGACCTGCCCGGCCTGCGCTGGTCGGTGATCGGCCACCTGCAGACCAACAAGGCACGTGACGTCGCACGCTTCGCCAGCGAGTTCCAGGCGCTGGACAGCCTGCGCGTGGCACAGGCGCTGGATCAGCGGCTGGAACTGGAGCAGCGCACGCTGGATGTGTTCGTGCAGGTCAACACCTCGGGCGAAGACAGCAAGTACGGCCTGGACCCGATCGAGGTCGCCGACTTCGTGCAGCAGTTGCCAGCGTTTCCGAATCTGCATGTGCGCGGGTTGATGACCCTGGCGGTGTTCTCCCCGGATCCGGAACAGGTGCGCCCGTGCTTTGCGCGCCTGCGCGAACTGCGCGACCGGCTGCGCCCCACCCTGCCGACGGGCATCAGCCTGGAGGAGCTCTCCATGGGCATGTCAGGTGATGTCGAGATCGCCATCGAAGAAGGCGCGACCGTGGTGCGCGTGGGCCAGGCCATCTTCGGCGCGCGTTCGACGCCGGACAGTGTCTACTGGCCGACCCCGACATGAGCGGCTATCGCCTGCAATCGCAGCAGGCGGTCGGTGAGCAGCGGCGGCTGCACAGTGGTCCGGATGGACTGAAGGTGCTGAGCAGCGAGGCGGTTTATCGGGATATCCCTGCGCCATGAACGGGCGCACCCCGGATTCACTTCAGCGCACCCATCGCACGCCGATGCGCCGGCCGACACCGGATGTGCCATGCTCGCCTCCGTTGCAACCCACCTGGAGAGCGTCGCCATGGCCAAAGGCCTGAACAAACAGAAAGAGCAGAAGAAGAAACCTGCCAAGACCGCCAAGGAAAAGAAGGCGGAAAAGAACGAAAAGAAGACCACCCGCGGTTTCGCCCCGGTCTGACCGGCGGCACCTCCGCTTACATCGCGGGCATCATGGGAGTGCGGCCACACCACGGTGTCCCGCAGCTCCTCCCGATGTCATCGCGCAACCACCGGGCGGAAGTCCAGCGGGCTCATCGCCGTGACCGCCTTGAAATGGGCATGGAAGCTCGAGCGACTCATGCACGCAACGCGCGCCACCTCATCGGTACGCCAGACACCGCTGAAATTCGCCCGGATCCACACGATCGCGCGGACACTCGCGGCACGTGAACCCGCAGCGTGCCTGCCCGGGCACCGCGCGGGCACCGCGCGGGCACCCGCGCTTGAAAGCGCAAACCGACAGATTCGGTGAAGAGGACCGGCGAATCACCGTGGGATAATTCGCCCCATGACCTCGCCAGACCCTCAACGCCCTCTCCTGTCCAGGGATGCGTGGAAGCGCCGTGCGGCCCTGTGGGGCGGTGCCGTGGCTGTCGCCCTGGTCGCGATCGTGTTTGCCAAGGCCAGCGATGCGGCCTTCCGGGTCTTCCAGTCGATCATCGCCCAGTCGATCTGGTGGGCGCTGCTGCTCACCCCAACGGTGTTCGCGTTGTTGGCGTGGCTGACCAGTGGTGCGCTCAAGCCCACCCGCGGCAGCGGCATTCCGCAGGTGATCGCGGCCCTGGAGATCCCGACGCCCACGTTCCGGCGTGACAATCTCTCGCTGGGCGTATCGGCCGGCAAACTCGCCTTGACCACGCTGTCGTTGCTCGGGGGCGCCTCGGTCGGCCGGGAGGGCCCTACCGTGCACGTCGGTGCCAGCGTGATGTACATGTTCGGGCGATGGTTCGGGTTCCGCGATCCGAAAGAGCTGTCCCACTTTCTGCTCGCCGGTGGCGCAGCCGGCATCGCGGCGGCCTTCAATACCCCGCTGGCGGGCATCGTGTTTGCCATCGAAGAACTCAGCGGCCGCTTCGAGCACCGCTTCTCCGGCACGCTGCTCACCGCGGTCATCGTGGGTGGCGTGGTGTCGCTGGGCCTGCTCGGCAACTACACGTACTTCGGCAAGGTGACTGCCACGTTGCCGCTGGGGCAGGCCTGGCTGGCGATCGTGCTGTGCGGCACCGTCGCGGGACTGCTTGGCGGCCTGTTCGCCAAAGCCGTGCTGCTGACCATGGAAGGCAGACCACGCTGGCTGGGCACGCTGCGCCAGCGCCATCCGGTCCTGCTGGCCGCGCTGTGCGGGCTCGCCCTGGTGCTGCTGGGCGCCGCCTTTGGCGCAGGGGCCTTCGGCACCGGCTACGAGCAGGCCAAGGGACTGGTGCAGGGAGCGCCCTCGGTGGGTCACGAGTTCGGCCTGATGAAGCTTGTGGCCAATCTGGTCTCCTACGTCGCCGGTATTCCCGGCGGCCTGTTCTCGCCCGCCCTGGCCGTCGGCGCCGGGCTCGGCCACAACCTCGCCGCCCTCATGCCTTCGGTCGATGAACGCATCTTCGTGCTGCTGGGGATGTGTGCCTACCTGACCGGCGTCACCCAGGCACCGTTGACCTCGGCGGTCATCTCGCTGGAGCTGACCGACAGCAGCGATATGCTGCTGCCCATTCTGGCCACCGTGCTGATCGCGCGCGGCGTCTCCGGCCTGGTGTGCCGCGTGCCGATCTACAAGGCCATGGCCGAACAGCTGGTCAAGCAGCTGCCGGGCCCCCACCCGGCTTAGTGCCGCGACAGGATCACGCGTTGACGTCGACCACAGTGCGGCCCTGTACACGCCCCTGCAGCACCTGGTCGGCCAGCGCCGGCACCTCGGCCAGCCCGATCATCTGCGTGGTGCGCGCCAGCTTGCCAAGGTCCAGATCGGTAGCCAGGCGCGTCCAGGCCTGCTCGCGCGCGGCGTAAGGCGCGTTGACCGAGTCGATGCCGGCGAGCGTCACGTTGCGCAGGATGAAAGGCAGCACCGAACCCGGCAGATCCGCACCTTGGGCCAATCCGAAGGCCGCCACCACGCCACGATAGCGCGTCTGCGCCAGCACATTGGCCAACGTGTGGCTGCCCACCGCGTCGATCGCACCGGCCCAGCGTTCCTTGGCGATCGGTGCACCTGGCGCGGACAAGGTCGCCCGATCGATGATCTCGGCCGCACCCAGCGCCTTGAGATACGCGGACTCCTCCAGCCGACCCGTCGATGCAACCACCCGATAGCCCAGCGTGGACAGCAGTGCGATCGCGATGGAGCCGGCGCCGCCGTTGGCCCCGGTGACCAGGATATCGCCGTGATCGGGACTCACCCCGCCGTGCTCGAGTGCCAGTACCGAGAGCATCGCGGTGTAGCCGGCGGTACCGACCGCCATCGCATCGCGGCTGGAAAGTGCCGCGGGAATCTTCACCAGCCACTCGCCGGGCACGCGCGCCTTCTGCGCATAGCCTCCGTGGTGGGTCTGGCTCAAACCCCAGCCGTTGACCAGCACGCGATCGCCCGGGGCAAACCCGGGGTGGGTCGACGTTTCAACCACACCGGCCAGATCGATACCGGGAATCAGCGGAAACGTGCGGATCACCGGCGAGCGCCCGCTCAGCGCAAGGGCGTCCTTGTAATTCACCGTGGAGTACTCCACGGCAACGGTGACGTCGCCGGGCATCAGATCCTGCTCGGTCAGCGGGACGACACCGGCCGCGATGGTATCGCCGGTCTTGGTCGCAAGGAGGGCGTTGAAGGACATGGGATCTCCGGTTCCTGTGCATGAGGGACAGTGCAGACAGGACCAGTGTGCGCACCTGGCCGTACCGACGCGTTAAACGGCCCCGGCTAGCGCCCGCTCATGGGATAGGACCCGGCGCACACGTCACCCTCCTCGACCCCGCCAACCCAGGCCTTGAGCTGCTTGATCCGATCCAGGGTCAGCTGCTCGTATTCACCGCTCTGGCACATCGGCAGCACGCTCCCATAGTCGTCTGGAGACGGATACCGCGCCGCGATCTGGGCATCGCGGAACACCAGCCAGGCGCGCTGGGCTGCCTTGAACCGTTCCAGGAACACCGTGTCCTGGGCATTGAGCGCCAGCACCTTGGCATAGATCCGATTGAGCTCGGCATCGGCGCGCTGCGCGCTGTTGCTGGCACATTGGTTGAGCCCGGCCTGCGACTGGTTCGGGCTGTCGCAGGCCATGCCATCGGAGGTATGCGGTGACGCCACGGCCCCGACAGCTGCCTTGGGTGCCTGGGCGTATGTCGCCCCCACCGGGGCCAGCGCGCAGACAAGGAGAAGCGAAGGAAGCATGCGCATTGGATCCGCTCCACACGGGACAGCGGGGAGGCCGCCACAGGCGGATTAACCGCGCCGATCCGTGAAATCCACGTGACTGCGCTTGCTTCCCCAGCACGGTTGCAATCGTGGCTGCCAGCAGCGCCCGCTACGTGTGTCGGCGTCTTCGGGCGTGCGGCCGCGCGCGATGTCGTGCTGCCGCAACCACGCGGTGATCTCCGCATACAGCGCGACATTGGCGATGGCATTGCCACGGTGAAGTTGTCCACCGGCTCAGCCGCGCTTCTTAGGGCGCACGGATGGTCTTCGAGCGCCGACCATCGCCAGACAATCCTCCACCACAGCCGCACTGAATGCCGCCGCATCCTGCTCCGGTGTCGCGATCAAGTCATCGGTTGCGCCATGCACACCGGCATAGATCAACGAGGCCGTCACCCTGGGACTGGGCAGCTGCCATAGCCCGGATGCCACCCCCACTTCCAGGATGCCCTGCAACTGCTGAAGGAGCGCATTCCGCTCGCGGTTGGCTCGATCAAGATGATGATGGTTGGCGTACACCACGTCGTGCACGGCATGGGTCCGGGCATAGAGGGCGATGCTCGCTTCGATCCAGGCGCGCAGGCGAGCCTCTCCATCATCCGCCGGATGCTCTTGCATCGCCTGCTCCAGTGCGTCCACGAAGCGCTGCGTGTAGCGCTCCGCCAGGGCTCTCAGTACATCCGTTTTTGAAGCGAAGTAGGTATAGAACGTGCCCTTGGCCACATCGGCGGCAGCGACGATCTCGCTGATCGTCGTCTGTTCCACCCCGCGCGACAGGAACAGCGTCTCGGCCGCATCCATCAGTTCTTCGAGACGGATGGAGGCGGGTTTGGTGCGTGGCCTGGCCGGGGCTGGGGTCTGCATCGTGGGTATTGAAAGGGGAGCGATGGGTGTCGGTAGTGTAATCCGCCGAGACAGATGACTGACCGTCGGTCATTGACCGACGGTCAGTCATTATCTAGGATAAGCGCGGTCGCTCTACAGGCTCCGTCCCATGCAGCACTTCAAAAAGCCAGCGTTGGTGCTGGCCGCATACCTCGGTACCTTCCTTGCCTCGCTGGACATCAGCATCGTCAACGTCGCGCTGCCGACGCTGCAACGGGCGTTGCAGACCGACCTCGCCGGGCTGCAGTGGGTCATCAATGCCTATGCCATCGCGCTGTCCGCTTTCATGCTCTCGGCCGGTCCTCTCAGTGACCGCCATGGCCATCGCCGGATGTGGCTGGCGAGCGTGGCAACGTTCATTGCCGGATCACTGGTCTGCGCGTGCGCCACCGATCTGCCGGTCCTGGTGATCGGCCGCACGATCCAGGGCGTGGCGGGAGCGCTGCTGATCCCCAGTGCGATGCCCCTCCTCACCCATGCGTTTCCGGACCCCGGCCAACGGGCGCGCGCCATCGGAGGATGGTCCGCCTTCAGCGCGCTGGCGCTGGTGCTTGGGCCGTTGCTGGGCGGCCTGCTCGTACAGTGGACCGGATGGCAGAGCATCTTCCTGATCAACCTTCCGTTGGGGGCGGTGGCACTGGCGCTGGGCGCCTGGAGCATTCCCGAGCGACGTCATCCTCAGCACGCGGCCATGGATCCCGCTGGGCAGATCCTCAGCACGCTGGCCTTGGCAGCCCTCTCCTACGGGCTGATCGGTATCGGCGGGCGCGGGTGGTCCGCACCCGCTACCTGGTTCTCGTTGATCACGGCGCTGGTGGCATTGTTGGCGTTCTCGCTGGTACAACGTCGGGTCACGCGCCCGCTGCTGCCGCTGGATCTTTTCGCCGACCGTCGCTTTGCCCTGCTCAATCTCGCCTCGTTCGTGCTCGGCTTCACTGCCTATGCCAGCCTGTTCTTCCTTTCATTGTTCTTCCAGCAGGTACAGGGAAAGACCGCGGCACAGGCCGGATGGCAGCTGGCCCCTCAATTCCTGGTGATGGGCGTGGTGTCGTTGATGTTTGGCCGCATTGCCGTGCGCCTCGGGCTGCATGCGGCGCTGGCGTGGGGCTATGCATTGGCAGGGCTGGCGCTGTGTGCGATGGCCCGTTTCACTACGGACACCGCCGGAGGCTTTGCCACTATGTGCCTCATGGCGCTGGGAGCAGGCATGGGTCTGGCGGTGCCAGCTACGGGCATGGCGGTCATGGCGCGCACCCCACCGGAACGCGCAGGTATCGCCTCAGCCACCATGAATGCCCTGCGCCAAGCCGGGATGAGCCTGGGCATCGCATTGCTTGGCAGCCTGATGAGCCTGTGGGCCGTACAGCAGTTCCGTACCACTGCGACGGCAACCGGGCAGTTCGTGCTCGCACAGCACGCGCACAGCATGATCCAGCACCCGGCTGCCGTTACGGGGTCCTTGCCAGCAGTGATTTACCGCAGCGCGATGGCCGGTGGCTTCGCCTGGGTGATGGGCATCGCCGGCATCTGCATGCTGGCTACCGCTTTCGCACTTCACCGGCGTACGCCGACGCGCACAGGCTGCCCTCCAGACGACAGCCCTTGAGGCCGGACTACTGCATCTGCGGCTCGCCCAACGGGCGTTCCTGCCGCTCGTCCAGATCGAACGTGATGTAACGGCGATGGATGAGCTTTGCCCCCATGTCCCAGCGATACGTCTCCACCCCGCCGTTGCCTGCACCGTCGGACAGCAGGCCCACGATGCCACGGGTCAGGTTGTCCGTGAGCAGCACCTGGGCCGCACCATCGGCATCCACGCGCAGGCTCAGGCGATCACGCAGGTGATCCTCGCCCTTCCCCACCGGAGCATCGAAGGCAAGACCTACCAGGCCATCTTCGTGGGTTGCCATCCCACCGCGTTCGTCGCCTTTGGCGTCGTACAGCCAGACGCCGGCTGTGCGCGATCGTCGGCCGGCATCATGTGAATCCTGGCCCATCTCAACGCGCATGACGCCTTGGTCATCCAGCACAACGATGCGACGGGCGCGGACTTCATCAACGGTGAGAGCACCTCGCGGCGCCATCGACAGTGCGATGACCGCCACCGTCAGGCCCACGACAAGCACTGCAAGCGCGACAGTCAACCAAGTGAGGCGGCGTACGGAAGTGCGAAGCACATCCAGCGGTTCCACGACATCCATGTGAGTGATGCTCCCTTGCTACTGGCGTCTGGATCATAGCCCAGGCATCGGAGCTGACGTCGTGCTGGCGGCGACGCCAGTCCGCCAGATCCTGCCCTCCAGCACTGCCTACGGCTGCTCGGTCATCACGCGCTCAATCCAATCCGCGTAGTGGCTCATCCGCACATTGCAGGTCACCTGACCATAGCGCCCGGGTCGAGCCGTCAGCACATTACCCTGCACGACCTTCCAGGCGCCCTGCCCGGCCAGCAGCCATTGGCCATCGCGCTCGATGAGCACCGGACCACCGCTGTCGCCGTTGCCCAGCACGCCCTCGAGGGGCAACGCTTCCGGCGGTTCGTCGAACACGTAGCAGAGCCAGCGGTCGTAGGCACTGGTGATCCGGTTGAACGCACGCCGGAGCTCGGTGCGATTGGGGCCGTTGGGAGAATGCCCGGTGGCGCCGGTACCCGTTGCACCCTTTCCTAAAATCTTCGCGATCTGACCGGCCTCGTCGCTGTCGCCGTAAAGGGCCACCGGCGCCACGTCGGTGACCGGCGCCTTCAACCGGATCAGCGCAACATCATCGCCCGAGGCGAGAAACACCACGATCAGCATCGCCTCGCCGCTGGCCATGGCCTGATCGATCAACGTCTGCGGCAGCGTCCTGTAGCCGGGATGGGTGATGACGCGCTCAACCTCCCGCGCAGTACCGTTGATCATCACCTGCTTGAGATCGGCCTGCATCGGCAGCGTGTGCGCGGCAGTCAGCACCCACTGCGGTGCGATCAGCGCGCCGTGGCCCTCGCCGGGCATGTCCACGAGGGCGGGAAACTCGGTGGCGGGAACGCGGTACGCGGCATCCTCCACATCGTGGCGAATGACGATGGCACTGGCGGGTAACGACACTGCAAGCAGCAGCGGAAGCAACGGGAATCCTTTCACGTGTAATGCCTTGAGGTTGTGACTGGGCCAAGCGACGAACAGGTGGGCTGAAACGTCCGCGGTGCGTCGTTACGGCTCGCGCTCCCGCGCTTCCAGCGCGCTGGCGAACTTTGCCATCAAACGCACCAGCTCCGATACATCCTGCGCAGGCCAGGAGGCGAAGATCTCCCGGCCGATCCGCTCACGTGCGGCATCCAACCGGTCCGTCATGTCCTTGCCCTTCGGCGCAATGGTCGCCTCACGGATGCGGCGGTCCTGGGGGTTACCGCGACGCGTGACCAGTTCCATCGCAGCCAGCTTGGCCACCTGACGGCTGATGGTCGTGTAATCCCGGCCCAGGCGATCGGCCAGCTCAACCACCCCGATCGGCCCTACCCGTTCGATCACCACCAGCAGCCGGAACAACGCCTGGTCCAGCGTCACGCCCGCCTCCTGGATCAGCCGTTCATCGTTGCGCGGGCGGTTCATCACACTGGCGAGGCTGACCATCGACAGGTGAAGCGACCTCAACTCGGCCGAATTATGTGTATCTTGCACCTTCTTTTTCATCGGCATAGGATCCCCTCCAAGTAAGTGCATATTACACATACCTGGAGCGATGCAATGGGCAACACCCCTGACGTAGTGATCTGTGGCGCCGGCGCAGCCGGCCTCACCCTGGCCATCGAATTGGCCCGCCGTGGCGTGGCATTCCGCCTGGTGGAGCAGCGGGAACAGCCGTTCCATGGGTCGCGTGGCAAAGGTATCCAGCCGCGTAGCCAGGAAGCCTTCGAAGACATGGGCATCGTCGATCAGCTGTTCGCGGCCGGCGGCCTCTATCCGGTCTCGCGCTCGCATCATGCTGATGGCACCCACACGGACGCCGCCGTCATCGAAGCGGCGCCGGCTTCCCCGGCCGAACCGTATCGACAGCCGCTGATGGTGCCGCAGTTCCTGACCGAGTCCGTGATGCGCGACCGCTTGGCGGAGCTGGGGCACCGGGTCGACTTCGGACACGGAGTGATCGGCGTCGAGCAGGACGACACCGGGGTAAGCGTCCGTCTTGCCACGCCAACGGGCGAGCAGACCGTGCGCACGCGCTACCTGATCGGCACCGACGGCGGGCGCAGCTTCGTGCGCCAGGCGCTGGGTATCGGCTTCCCCGGCAAAACGCTGGGCGTGCGCGCGGTGGTGGCCGACATCGTGCTGCAAGGGCTGCCACGCGACGCCTGGCATACGTTCAACCAGGACGACATGGCGCAACGGATCTCTCTGTGTCCACTCATGGGAAAATGCCTGTTCCAACTGCAGGCGCCGGTCCCGCTGGAGGGTGAGGTGGACCTCTCGGCCGACGGCCTCGGTGCCATGGTGCGTGCGCGGACCGGTCGCCATGATCTCACCGTTCTCGACGTGCAATGGGCCTCGGCCTACCAGATGAGCGCCCGGTTGGCAGAGCGTTACCGCGACGGCCGCGTCTTCCTGGCAGGCGATGCTGCCCATACGCATCCACCCACCGGCGGCCAGGGCCTGAACACCAGCGTGCAGGATGCGTACAACCTTGGATGGAAACTGGCTGCAGTGCTGCAGGGTGCACCGGACGCGCTTCTCGGTACGTACGAACAAGAGCGACGCCCCATTGCGGCCTCCATGCTCGGGCTTGCAACCACGCTGCTTGACCACGCACAACGCGGCGACAATCGACGTGGGCGCGAGGTCCAGCAGCTCGACCTCGGGTACGCCGACGCCTCGCTCTCGCTACCTGCCGAGCCCCGAAGTGGGCGTATCACGCCGGGTTGCCGCGCCCCTGACGCCCTTTTGCAGGGTGCGGGGGGTCAGCCAGTACGCCTGTTCGAGGTTTTTCGCGGGACCCATTGGACGTTGCTGGGTTACGAAACCCGCTGCGCCGCCGCACCTGCGCGGAAGGGTCTGCGCATGCATGTCATCGGCCAGGGCGGCGATCTGCGTGATGCGGCCGGACACTTCGCCGAGGCCTACGGTCTGGAGCCGGGTGAGTGGCTGCTGATCCGGCCGGATGGCTACGTGGCTGCTGTCGTTGTTGAGGCAGACATCAACGTGCTTGAAGCACACTTCGAACGGCATGCACCGTGATGCGATGCGCCCCTCACTTGCCGGCAGGGCCAGCCCGGGTTCCCTCGTCGCCCTGCGTCGCAGCACGGCTCTTCGCGAACTCCGGGAAGGTCTCCGCTATCGACGCTTTGTCCGGCAGGACGTAGAACACCCCGCCCCGCTCGAACGTCGCCTGGATGACCTTCTCGTAGAACCCTGGCGACACATTGATGCAGCCATGGGTAACGCGGTTGTCGTCCGGCGAGGGAGATGCCAGACGTTCCACGCGCCTTTCGGCCGGGACGCCCATCGCCGTCGGATGGATGGAGACGGCGGACTCGTAATCCACCCACAGCACGCGACCGGCATCGATCGACGGGCCGTACCCGCCCACGAAGCGACCTGCAGGCGTCGTACGGTCCCGACCCGGAATCTCGCGAAGCGCAAGACCGGCAATACCGGGGGCCGTATGGTCACCGGTGGCCGAGCCGAACAGCCCGGACGCCGCGCCGCGAAGCCGGCCCTCGCCATCGAAAACCAGCACCTGGGCAGCGGCCTTGTCCATGATGGCGAACGGATAGCCCTGGCTGTCCTTGGTGGCAACCACCCAGCCCGCGAGTTCGATCACGGTGTTGGATACTTCCTGGCCTGGCGGGAGTTCATCGACAGCGGCTGTCGGCTGCGCAGCCGCATCCTCGGCGTTTGCCACGCCGATGCTTGCCAGCGCCAGCGCCATGGTCAGTGCGCCGCGAAGGGCCAGGACTACGGGGTAAGAGTGCGTACGGATGGGACACTTCCTTGCAATGACGATTGCACGATCATCGACAACGGGTGGCCTGCGTAGGCCACCCGTTGTCGATTCAAACGTTGCTCACACACGGAGCACGAGCGATCAACCGCGTGGCTTGCGGCGGGGCGCCTGTTCGAGCTGCTGCACACGGCCTTCGATCTGATCCAGACGCTGGTTGGCCTGCTGCGCGGATTGATTGGCCGATTCGGCGCTCTGGGCTGCGCCCTGCACCTTCGTGTCGAGTTGATCAAGGCGTGAGTTGATCGTTGCGAACTCGTCCTTGTACGTGGCGCAGGAACTGAGGCCTACGGTAGCGATGATTGCCACAGCCAGCGTACGCGCCGTCGTCATTTGTTTTGTGGTCAGAAACATTGCAGTGCCTCCTTTGTCTGGGGTGTTCGGACTATAGCGGCCTTTTCACCAGCGCCATGACCGGCATTCAGTTGAAGCTGGGAGACGTAGAGGGAGCGTGATGATGGGCTGCCACCGGCGTGGTACAAGACGCAGCATCCGATTTTCAGGCCCGGTCAGGCGAACCAAGCAGTGAGGCCAGCGCGCGGCAACGTGCACGCTTTTTCATCACTGAGCGCACGCCACGTGCTGCGCTTTGCGGATCTGGGCCAGCACCCGTCAGCCGTTGGGCACACCACCCAACCGCGCCAGCACGTCTTCCCGGCACACATCCAGAATCTCGTCCGCCAGCGGCGAGTCGTCCGGGCAGGACCTGGACAACACCATCGCGCCGACCGCCTGGGCCATCAACGCGATGCGCCGAGCACGCGCCTGTTCCGACGTGGGGCCGTCGGCCTGCCCTTCCGGGTAGGGAGAGACGGCCAGCTGCGCCTCGATACCTGCAGCGAAGGCCGACTTGACCGGATCCGGCTGACGCGCCGCGTCGGTGCACAGCGCCGACATGGTGCAGCCCTGGCCTGGCGCGTCACGATGCTGCCGGGACAGGTAGTAGCGCATGAAGCTCGCCAGGTCCATGTCGGCGGCGGCATCGGCCGATTTCGCCAGGCCGCAGCTTGCTGCCTCCGCCATCAGGTCGGCCTTGGAGCCGAAGTGCTTGTAGAAGCCGCCATGGGTAAAGCCGGCGGCCGCCATGAGGTCTGCGACGCCCACACCGTCGTAGCCCCGCTCCCTGAAAAGCGTGGAAGCGGTGTCGACGATGTGCGCCCGGTTGGCCTGCGCCTGTGCCTTGGTGACCTTCATGACGGGTGGTCTCTTGCCGTTCTGCCTCGATAGACGCGCACTTTACCACGGATAGATGATCACCATCATCAAACCATTGACATCTAAGATTACGGTCATCATCATTGCGTCACTTCCAGGCGACGCCACTGCCGGCCCGCCCGCGCCATCCCTCACCGCTCACGACCCCGCACCCACCATGACGACCTCGACGCTCTTCCAGTCCTACCCCCTTGGCCCGCTGACCCTGGCCAACCGCATCGTCATGGCACCGTTGACGCGCAACCGCGCCGGGGCCGGTCTTGTGCCCGGTCCGTTCGCCGCCACCTACTACGCCCAGCGCGCTTCGGCCGGCCTGATCATCACCGAGGCCACCCAGATCTCGGCGCAGGCCCAGGGTTACCAGGACACGCCGGGGCTTTACACGCAGGATCAGATCGATGGCTGGCGCAAGGTCACCGATGCCGTGCACGCGCGCGGCGGGCGCATCTTCGTGCAGCTGTGGCACGTGGGCCGCATCTCCCACGTGGATCTGCAGCCCGGCAACGCCGCGCCCGTGTCCGCCTCGGCCATCCGGGCGCACACCAAGACCTTCGTCCACAACGGCTTTGTCGATGTGTCCGAGCCGCGTGCACTGGAGATCGACGAACTGCCGGCCATCGTCAACGACTTCCGTCAGGCCGCCGCCAATGCGATCGCCGCTGGGTTCGACGGTGTCGAAGTCCACGGTGCCAACGGCTACCTGCTCGAACAGTTCATCAAGGACGGCGCCAACCAGCGCACCGATGCCTACGGCGGCTCGATCGAAAACCGTGCACGCCTGCTGCTGGAGGTCACTGCGGCCGTAGCCGCTGAGATCGGCGCCGATCGCACCGGCGTGCGCCTCTCGCCCGTCTCGCCGGCCAACGCCATCGCGACCATCAGCGATCCGCAGCCGCAGTACGACTACATCGTCGATCAGCTCAGCGCGCTGGGCATCGTCTACCTGCATATGGTCGAAGGCGCGACGGGTGGCCCGCGCGATGTCGCGCCGTTCGACTTCGACGGCCTGCGCCGCCGTTTCACCGGCACCTACCTGGCCAACAACGGCTATGACCTGGAGCTGGCCAACGCGCATCTCGCCGGTGGCAAGGCCGACCTGTTCGCCTTTGGCCGTGCCTTCATCAGCAATCCGGATCTGGTCGAACGCCTGAAAACCGGCGCGCCCTTGAACGCCCTGAACCCGGCCACGTTGTATGGCGGCGGCGCGGAAGGCTACACCGACTACCCCGGCCTGACCGACACGTTCGCGCAGTAACCCCGTCGCCATCGCCGCGCTGCATCCCCGTTCCCCCATTACATGTCAAGAGACACACCATGAGCCTGCTTCCTGCTGTCCTCATCACCGGCGCCTCCAGCGGCATCGGCACCGTTTACGCCGAACGATTTGCTCGCCGCGGCCACGATCTGGTACTGGTCGCGCGCGACACGGCGCGGCTGGACGCACTGGCCGTGCGCCTGCGCCACGACACCGGCGTTGCCATCGATGTACTTCCGGCCGACCTCACCCTGCGCAGCGACCTGGCCACCGTTGAAGCCCGCCTCCGCGAGGATGCGCGCATCGGCATCCTGATCAACAACGCCGGCATCGCCCAATCCGGTGGCTTCACCGAGCAGTCGGCCGACAGCATCGAACAACTGATCACGCTGAACACCCTCGCCCTGACCCGCTTGGCCGCTGCGGTTGCACCGCGACTGGCCAACGCCGGTGAAGGCGCGATCATCAACATCGGCTCGGTGGTTGGGCTGGCGCCGGAGTTCGGCATGTCCGTCTACGGTGCGACCAAAGCCTTCGTGCTGTTCCTGTCGCAGGGGCTCAGCCTGGAGCTGACGCCCAAGGGGGTCTACGTTCAGGCTGTGCTGCCGGCGACGACGCGCACCGAGATCTGGCAGCGGGCCGGTATCGACATCAACACGTTGCCGGAGGTGATGGATGTCGGCGAGCTGGTTGATGCGGCGCTGGTCGGCTTTGATCGCCGCGAGACCGTCACGATTCCACCGCTGCATGTGGCCGAACGCTGGGACACGCTGGACGCATCGCGTCAGGGCCTGCTCTCGGACATCCGGCAGGCGCAGGCGGCGGAACGCTATCGCCCCACCGAGTGAAGCCCTGACCCCACAGGTACGCGACCATGACGCTTCCCAGCACGCCCCCCGACTCCAGACGTTCGTTCGAGAATGCACCGACCCGCTCGCTGGAGGTCGATGGCACCCGTTTCGCGTACCGCGAACTGGGGCCGCAGCACGGCTCCCCGCTGGTCATGCTCAACCACTGGGGCGCGGTGCTCGACAACTTCGACCCGCACATCGTGGATGGCCTGGCCAGCAGGCATCGGGTCATCGCCATCGATTACCGTGGCATTGGAGAATCAGGTGGCAAAGCACCGGTAACCGTCGCGGAAATGGCGCAGGACACGATCGCGCTGATTCGCACGATGGGCTTGGGCCGCGTCGATCTGCTCGGCTTCTCGCTCGGCGGTTTCGTCGCGCAGCAGGTCGTGCTGGACGCGCCGGACCTGGTGCGGCGGCTCATCCTGACCGGTACCGGGCCGGCGGGTGGCCGCGGTATCGACCGGGTGGGCCGCGTGTCCTGGCCCTTGATCCTCAAGGGCCTGCTGACGCGGCGCGATCCCAAGTACTACCTGTTCTTCACCGCCAGCGCCCGCAGCCGACAGGCGGCCACCGCGTTCCTGCAACGGTTGAAGGAACGCACGAATGATCGCGACAGGCCGGCCTCACCCGGGGCGTTCCTGCGGCAACTGAAGGCGATCACCGCGTGGGGCAGGCAATCGCCCCAGGACCTGGGCGACATCCGTATCCCGGTGCTCATCGCGAATGGGGACAGCGACATCATGGTCCCCACGCCCAACAGTGGCGATCTGGCCCACCGCATTCCCGATGCAACGCTGGTCCTCTACGACGACGCCGGTCATGGCGGGATATTCCAGTATCACGCCGAGTTCGTTCGGGACGCGCTAGCGTTCCTCGATAACTGATGCGCCCACCACGTTCCCTGCCCAGCAGCCTGACGGCATCCCTCCACCAGAGACACACCGCCCATGAAAGCCTTCCTCGTCGACCGTTATGGCAAAAAGGAGACCGGCCGCATCGGCGACGCCCCACAGCCTCCGCTGCGCGATGACGATGTGCTCATCCGCGTGCACGCGGCCAGCGTCAATGCGCTGGACACCAAGATACGCGCCGGGGAGTTCAAGCTGATCCTGCCTTATCGCCTGCCGCTGATTCTTGGCAACGATATGGCCGGCACGGTGGTAAGTGTCGGCGCCGGGGTGCACCACTTCAAACCCGGCGATGAGGTGTATGCCCGTCCCGACGATGATCGCATCGGCACGTTCGCCGAGTTCATTGCGGTCAATGCTGCCTCGGTGGCGCTCAAACCCGGCAACCTCACCATGGTGGAGGCCGCCTCGCTGCCCCTGGTCGCACTGACCGCATGGCAGGCGCTGGTCGAAACCGCCCAGCTCAAACCCGGGCAGAAGGTCTTCATCCAGGCCGGCTCCGGCGGCGTCGGGACGGTGGCAATCCAGCTGGCCAAACATCTGGGCGCCTTCGTGGCCACCACCACCAGTACCGCCAACGTCGCGTGGGTGAAGGATCTCGGCGCAGACGTCGTCATCGATTACAAACAGCAGGATTTCGCGACGGAACTGCGTGACTACGATGTGGTGCTCAACAGCCTCGGCAAGGATGAACTGACCCGCTCGCTGCAGATCCTCAAGCCGGGCGGGCATCTCATTTCCATCTCGGGGCCACCCACGCCCGCGTTTGCTGCGGCGCGCGGACTGGCTTGGCCGCTCAAGCAGGTCATGCGCCTGCTCAGCTATGGCATCCGCAGCCAAGCCGAGCGGAAGGGCGTGACCTACACGTTCGTGTTCATGCGGGCCAGTGGGCAGCAGTTGGGCGAGATCACCTCGCTGGTGGAGGCTGGTGCGATCCGTCCGGTCATCGACAGGGTCTTCCCGTTCCAGGAGACCCAGAGCGCCTTGGCACATGTCGAGAGTGGCCGGGCCAAGGGCAAGGTGGTGGTGGAGATGCGGTAGGTCGCGACCAAGCCTCTCATCGCTGCCGAGCCTCACTACCGGTGGACATCGCCGCCCTGCACATTCGTCAAACGCCAGCCATCTGATTCCTTCTCAAGACGCCAGCCCGCGTTGAGAACAAGAGTCCAGCCCGGCCCTGTCCAGTTGGAGGCACTACCGGTAACTTCACCGCCACTCAGCGTGACAAGTGTCCAGTCTTTTGACATCAGCGCACCCGATTCCGCCGTCAGCTCGCCCCACTCGTCGCGTACCGTGAGCGGTGTGTACACCGTGCCCACCTCGTCCAGCGGAAAGAGCGCGCGCGGATCGAACGACGCGGACGGTTTACTCAGTGGAAGCCGAACCGCATCCCCACCGAGGTACCGCTTGCGATACCCGGCACTGCGCTGCTCACGGATCCTGGCGCGCTCATGTTCTTGGGCACGTACCTCGTCCATCCCATAAAGGCGACCGACACCTTCCGCCCCGGTGGCGCTGAGCGGCGTACCCAGCTGTTCGGCCAGCAATGCAGGCAGGTCAGACGCGGGCGACAGCCCGCTGCGCCAGCGCGGCGACCACCGATCCAGCAACATCCCGTACCCCGGCCCGGTCACGTACGCCGCCGATCGGACAAAGCTCGGTGAGGCATCTGCTGCAGCCAGAGCCTTGACCAACGCCGGCACCATGTTCCCCCCATTGGCAGCCGCGGCGACCCGGCGGCCCGTGTACTCGGCAAGGCCCTCATTGCGTTCAACCCTCGCCTCTTCGCCCAGCACCCGGGTGCCCGACGCCGAGCCCGCAGAACGAAGTGCCCGGAATTGCAGCGCTGCGGCGACATGCGGCCGGGCATCACGATCATCGGACGCGGACAGCGCCTGCGCCAACGCACGCATCTCCAACCGCAACGCCATCCGGCCAAGCTCACCATCAAGATGCGCTGTATCGCCTTCGGAAGCCGAAAGCCCCAACGTGGCCTGCACGCAGTGCCATTGTTCATGCCACAACAGGGTCGCGAGTCCGTCGTTGTCCGCAGGCAGCGGCAGAATCAACAGCACGTTGGAGGCCCCGTCGATATCAATGCATGTATTCGCAGGCGGCTGATCCTTCCGCAGAACGACAGACTCCACATCCCCCGTGGCGACGTTTCGACGCCAACTCGTTCCGGTGACGCGGTCATGCAGCACCACAGGGGCATCCAGCGGCACTCCCCAAAGTGCCTCTGCCGCCTGCTTCGACGCGGGCGCCTGCGCGACCGTCGCCACGCGTCGCAGCGCTTCTTCCAACCCCGGCGGCTGCACCGCAGCCGAAGCCGAAGCCGCAAACGGAATCAGGCCAGCAACGGCTATCGCAGCTGCACGGAAAGTGCGTATGGACATCCTAGTCATTGCAGGCGCGTCTCCGTGACGGCGGGTTGCCGGACATGATCTGCGACACGACACAGGTCTGCTTCGGACAGTTGCATGTCAGGTTTCTGCCGATTCTAATCCTCGCGGCGCCATCATGGCTGTTGCCGTACGGCCATTTCCGAAGAACAGCCAGCCATGGTGCAGGCGCCTACTCGCACGAATAGTCGACGTGGACGTCCCGTGCCGCCAGCCATTGCCTGAGCGGTTCAGGCAATGCGTCCTGCTCAGCGGCGCAGTAGTTTTACTGGCGGCCGCTTGCAAGTATTGCGGTTGAGTAGCGAAAGGCGCATCGCCAGACTCGCATTACTGGTGACAACCTGCACGCAGTTGAAGTACTGCCAGCGGCGGTCTGTCGCTGCTCTTCATTGGAGAGGCTGCATGGCTGTTCGCAATGACAAGCCTCAGCGCTTGGCCTCCCAAATAGGGGCGTTGCACCTCGCCCACTCCTCACACCTCGCCCACTCCCCCGCCAGCGGCTTTCCGACCGAGCAATCGGTCACGCCACCTTTTGGTACATGCGACGCAAGTCGGAGAGAAGGTTCGGCAGCCATTCTCGGCCATTGCCCCCGGCCAGATGCCAGCGATCAGAGAGAGCAATCATGAGAATTGACGGAGCATCCTCCTCGATCTCCAACATTGTTGGCGTTGGTATCGGTTTCGGCTGTGCCCCACGACGTAACTTGTTGCGGTGGTCGGACACTACTGCAGCACTCATCGCGCTATCCATATTTTTCAGTTCGGATATGGCCCAAGCGCAGGTTTCAACCTGCGCAGGGCAGACCGGCGGCTGCAGAATCGACCAGGTCCTGTTCGGCAATTCTCCAGCAACAGCGCCAATTGGCAACGACACGACTGGAGGGCTGACCATCGGCTACTCCAGCGACGGAGCCTTGGACATCCAGGGAGGCGCGACAGTCGTTAGTGGCTTCTCCTTCAACGGAATTGGAAACACGATTGGGGACTTGGCGACCGGGAATGGCGCGGTGACCGTCAGCGGCCTCAACGCCGCGTGGAACTCATCAGGCAATGCCCTCATCGTCGGCAATGCTGGAACGGGCACACTCAGTATTCAGGGCGGCGCCCAAGTCGTCAGCACGGCGGGCGGGCTCGTTGGCAATAGCGCCACTGGCTCAGGTACCGTGACAATTGACGGGCCGGGCTCACTCTGGCGGACCAACACTGCCAGCATCACGGTAGGCAGTGCAGGAAGGGGCACGCTCGCGGTCCTGAACGGAGCAAGTGTCTCCACCAGCTTCCTGGATATTGGTGGCAACGCGAATGGGTCGGGCGCAGTCACTGTGAATGGTTCTGGCTCGGTAGTGCAGACAACCGGCATGCGCGTAGGAACCGCCGGTTCGGGCACGCTCGCGATTGAGAACGGCGGGACGGTCAACAACAATGGGAACGTGTTCATTGGCAATGGCGCGTCCGGCTCTGGCGTGGTCACACTGATTGGCGCTCAAACCAACTGGAACAACAGCGGCGGTGTCTATGTCGGCCTGTTCGGTACAGGTGCGCTCACCGTTGCTGACGGTGCAACTGCCAGCGCCAGCTCCATCTACGTGGCTGCACGCACCGGAAGTCGGGGCACTGTCAACATTGGTGCACAGGCCGGCGCAGCAGCCGCCGCGCCAGGGACCCTGGCTGCCACCTCCGTCGAGTTTGGCCCTGGCATCGGCCTGCTTGTGTTCAACCACACCGCAGCCGACCATACGTTTGTCCCCGCCATCAACGGCCCTGGCGCGGTCAGCGTTCTTTCCGGGACCACCATCTTCGCCAACGACAAGGCTTACACCGGCGGCACCACCATCTCCGGTGGCACCTTGCAGCTGGGTAACGGCGGTGCTGCCGGATCGGTCGTCGGCAACATTACCGATAACGGGACGCTTGCGTTCAACCGGGGTGACGTCTACACCTTTGGCGGCGTGATTTCAGGCACCGGTGTGGTGAACCAGTTGGGGGCCGGTACCACCATCCTGACTGCCGACAACACCTACACCGGCGGTACCACAATCGCGTCGGGCACATTGCAGCTTGGCAATGGCGGTGCGGCCGGCTCCATCGTCGGCGACGTCACCGATAACGGTACGCTGGCATTCAACCGGAGCGACATACATACATTCACCGGCGCCATCTCTGGCACGGGCAACGTCAATCACGTTGGGACCGGAACCACGGTTCTGACCGCTGGAAGTACATACAGCGGGGGCACCACGATCTCGGCCGGCACGTTGCAGATAGGCAATGGCGGCACATCGGGCGCGCTTGTGGGCGATATCACCAACAATGGGCTGCTTGTCTTCAACCGGTCCAACGTGAGCGCATTCGCGGGCGCGATATCGGGTACCGGTGGGGTCGACCAGATCGGCAGCGGCACTACCCTGTTGAGCAGCACGGCCAACTCCTACAGTGGGGACACCCGCGTCAATGCGGGGGTACTGCAGGCCGGTGCGGCAGGTACCTTCAGCCCCAACACGGATGTGACCGTCGCAGCTGCCGCGATGCTTGATCTCAACGGTTTTTCACAGACCGTCGCTGGCGTCGCCAATGCTGGGCGGATCATCTTCGGTGCAGACGCACTGCCCGGCACCACGCTGACCACGCGAAATTACGCCGGCGTCGGCGGCACACTGGAGATAAACACGCTTCTGGGCGGTGACGGGTCACCGTCCGACCGGCTGGTGATAGACGGTGGCGCCGCTTCCGGCAGCTCGATCCTCGTGGCGCGTAATGCAGGTGGGCTCGGCGACGTCACCGCCGGCAACGGCATTCTCGTGGTGGATGCGGTCAATGGCGGGTTAACGAGCGGCACAGCGTTCGCGCTCACGACACCGGTAGTGGCCGGGCCATACGAGTATGGACTGCGGCGGGGCAGCGTTGACGGCAGCTCGGCCGAAAACTGGTACCTACGCTCCACCCTGGACTGCGGGGCCGCGGGCGCGCCTTCGCCCCCCTGCCCGTCACCGCCTCCTCCTCCGCCTCCTCCGCCTCCTCCGCCGCCGCCGCCGGTGCCACCACCGGATCCGCCGCCGCCACCACCCGAGCCCCCCGTGCCGCCGGCATATCGGCAAGAAGTGTCCTTGGCAGCTGCCCTTCCCTCCATGGCAGCCATCTACGCGCGCGCAGTTGTTGACACGCTGCATGAGCGGGTGGGCGATGAGCACTTGCTGAGCCAGCGCGGAGCCTCCTCACGCGATGCTGGCGTTGGCGGCGCGTGGGTCAGGGCACTGCACCACGACGGCGAACGCGACGGAGGCAACCAGGGCATCTATGGAAGCAGAGGGCCTGGGTTCGACTACGCGTTTGATGTGCTGCAAGTGGGCGTAGACCTCTACCGTTCCATCAGCGAGGACGGCAGCCATCAGCATGCCGGTGGTTATCTGGCCTACGGCAAGGCGCGTGGGAGGGTGCGGCACAATCTGCTCGACTACGATTTCCATGCCGGTACCGACGAATTCGACGCGCGCACCGTCGGCGCGTACTGGACAGCATTCTCGCCCCGTGGTGCTTATGTGGACTCGGTGGCGCAGTACACCTGGTATGACATGCGAGCCAAATCCACCCGGCTGCCGGACATATTCACCAACGGGACCGGCGTGCTGGCGTCCGTGGAAGTGGGCTGGCCCTGGTTGCTGGGCGCGGAACGAATCGGCGACATGTCGAAGCCAGGCTGGCGCATGGAGCCGCAAGCCCAGGTCATCTGGCAGAAGACCGCGCTGGACGACCTTGTCGACTCGACCGCGCGGGTACGATACACGGATGACGACGCTAGCGTTGGCAGATTGGGAGTACGGCTGAGCCGGCTCGGCCAGCGAGCGGCAGACTCAGGTGATCGAGCGACAAGTTGGTGGATCCGCGCCAATGCCTGGCACCAGTTCAGCGGTTCGCCAACCACTGAATTTTCCAGTGCACGCGGCTACGTACCTTTCACCGCTGACCTCGGCGACAGTTGGGGTGAAGTTGGCGTCGGCGGCACCTGGCAGGTGAGTGCCGTCGGCTATCTCTTCGCGGATGCTGACTACACGTGGAGCTTCGATGGCGAAGAATCATCATGGAACGGAAAGCTGGGCATGCGTTGGCAGTGGTAGGGATGGCACGAACAGATGCGGTAATCGCTTGAATAACCCCTGTGCAAAGCCGATTGCACTGTCTGTCATCGGCCAGCAGCTGTCATCGGTAGCTGCCTAGCGTTTTGGGCATCTGCGACGAACGAACCCATCTCCGGGAAGGCTGACCGAGGTCAGCTCCTCGCCGTCCTGGGAGAGTTTGAAGTGTTCCGTGGCGATCCACGTCTCGCCCTCTCCAGAGAGATGAAGGATCAGGGCTATCTCGTACCGCCCCTCTGATACAACTGCCTTGACCGGCCCATCACTCTCCCAAAAGGTGATGTGATCCTTTCCGATCAGGAGCCGGGAGTCGTTGTTGGCCGTTCCACAATCTGAAAGCCACGCATTCCATTCACCAACGAAAATCATGCCGCGCGCACCATGCGGAAGATATCCCTCGCTTGGGTGGCTCGCGCCAACGCGCTAGACTTGGACGCTTTCATTCGCAAAATGGAGGCCACGGGACACTATCGTGAAGGTATTTCCCCTGATTTTTTTGTGTGCTGCGGCATCGGCCACAGACACAATCCATGCTCAAGAAGCGCCCGACACTCAGGCAGAACCGTTTGTCGATGTGGGTGGCGCCGTCCGGTTTAATTATGGCTGGCTGGACTACGGCCCCACAAGCCGTTTGCAACTTGAACTGCTTCGCGCAGACGTCAAGGCCGGCGCTGGTCCCCTTTTCTTATCGGCTCAGTATCGCTGGTATGACGGCTTCGATGCCGTCCACCATGCCTACGCCGGATGGAATTTCACCGACCAAACGCAGCTCAAAGCGGGCATCCAGCAGGTCCCCTTCGGACTTCTGCCTACCGTTTCCCAGAGCTTTTGGTTTGGCTCAGGCTACTACCTTGGCATTGAAGACGATTACGATCCGGGTGTGACGATTAGCCATCGAAGTGGCGACGACCACTGGATAGCCGGCTGGTTCTCGGGCGATGAATACGGAAGCAGCTCCCGCTACGACCGATACTCCTTTGACGTGGCCCAGACCGCTGACCTGCCCTACAAGGAGCGGGAGCGCGTTCATTTCAGATACGAACACACCAGCTCCTTGCATGACGGTGAGCTGCTGCTCGGGGCTTCTGCATTCAGCGGTCAGGTTCAGAACACCACCACCCGCCGTCACTATGGCCACCAGGGTGCAGCGCTGCATGCCCAGTGGAAACGCGATGGCTGGACGACTCAGCTGCAATGGGCTCGCTACCGTTACAGCGTGCCAGGCGACCGGATTGCGATGTCAGCGTTCCTTGCCCCTTTCGAGATTGCGTCGGAAGCCGATGTCCCCAGCGCAAACGTGGCCTACTCCTTCGGTGAGAAGCGTTGGCTCGATGACATCACCTGCTACAACAACCTCAGCATGACGCGCCCGGTGGGGCGCAGCCAAAGCGTGAGGGAGTCATGGCAGAACGTCACCGGATGCAGCCTGCAAAAAGGGATCATGTTGACTTACGTTGACTGGATTGCGGGCAAGAACATGTGGTTTGCGGGCGGCGACGGCATCGGAATCGATGACGGCGGCCCCTCCCGCTGGCATAGCCGGCTCAACCTCAACATCGGGTTCTATTTCTAAGCGCAAGCCGCATTCCTGCTTCAACGATCATCAACCGGAGGAATCTATGCAGAGCCCAGCTCCGCCATCCACTCCTGTTCGCCAGCGCATCTTGCCGCAGGTGTTCATTCCCACTGCGGCCATCGTGCTTTTACTGTTGGCGCTATCCATCTTTGTTCCAGAAAAAGCAACGACTTGGTTCACGGCGGCCAAGAACTGGACCGCCAATGACGCGGGCTGGTTCACCATCTTATCGGTCGCAGGCTTCTTGGTCTTTGTGGTCGGTGTCGCGATCAGTGGCTACGGGCGCATCAAGCTCGGCCCAGACCACAGTCGCCCTGATTACAGCTATGCCTCGTGGTTTGCCATGCTCTTTGCCGCAGGCATGGGCATTGGCCTGATGTTCTTCGGCGTGGCAGAGCCGATCATGCACTACGCCACCCCGCCGACAGGCACGGCCGAGTCTGCCGAGGCAGCTCGCCAGGCGATGCGTATCACCTTCTTCCATTGGGGCGTGCATGCGTGGGCCATCTACGCCGTTGTTGCGCTGGCACTGGCCTACTTTGCCTATCGCCACAACCTACCGCTGCGGGTGCGATCAGCGCTCTATCCACTCATTGGAGAACGCATCCACGGACCTATCGGCCACGCGGTCGATACGTTTGCAGCCCTTGGCACCATCTTTGGCCTGGCCACGTCGCTTGGCCTTGGGGTGATGCAGATCAACTCAGGACTGAACTACCTGTTCGGCTTGGAAGTGAGCACCCTCGTGCAGGTGTCCTTGATCGGCATCATCATCCTGGTGGCCACAGGCTCTGTCGTCGCGGGGCTCGATAGTGGTGTCCGTCGCCTTTCTGAGATCAACATGATCATGGCCGTGGCACTGCTTGCCTTTGTGCTTGTCTGCGGTCCCACGGTCCACCTGATGCAGGCATTTGTCCAGAACACCGGCATGTATGCCTCCCAGCTCTTTTCAATGACCTTCAACCTGTATGCCTATGAGCCCAGTGGCTGGCTTGGCGGCTGGACGTTGTTCTACTGGGGTTGGTGGATTGCGTGGTCGCCCTTCGTTGGGATGTTCATCGCCCGTATTTCGCGAGGCCGCACGGTGCGTGAATTTGTGGTTGGCGTCTTGCTGGTGCCGCTGGGATTCACGTTCCTTTGGATGACCATCTACGGCAACTCGGCCTTGTTCATGGTCCGCTCCGAAGGTGTTCAAGAGCTCGTCAAGGCAGTATCAGATGACAGCTCAATGGCGTTGTTTGAGTTTCTGCGCCACCTTCCTCTGACGATGATCACCTCCTCGCTTGCTGTTATCCTCGTCGCCCTGTTCTTTGTCACATCCGCTGACTCCGGCGCGCTGGTCATAGACATGCTGACCTCCAAGGGTGAGGAAGAGTCTCCGGTTTGGCAGCGCATCTTCTGGGCGCTACTGGTCGGCGGCATCGCTGTTGCCCTGCTCATTGCAGGTGGTCTTGAATCACTCCAAGCTGCGACTATCGCCAGCGCCCTCCCCTTTACGATCGTCATGATCTTGATGTGTTGGGGGCTTCTCAAAGCCATGCATCTCGATGCAACCAAGCGCTCGATTTCTCGTGATGCACGACTGCTTCCGGGCACCAGCGACGATTGGCGCGCCAGGCTCAAACTGCTTGCTCATAATCCCGTCAAGATCGAGGTCGTTGGCTTTATCAAGGATCAGGTGCTGCCCGCACTCCAAGAGGTCGCGGTAGAGCTGCGCAAGCAGGATCTTCCGGTTGAAGTTACCCAAGGAGAGGATGGGCGCGCCTGGCTTCGCGTAGGCCATGGCGAGGAAATGGACTTTTTCTACTCGGTGCGTCCCCAGCCTTACGAGCCGCCCACCTTCGCGTTGCAGGACCCGCGTCGCCCGGTGAGCGAGGGCACCCGCCACTATCGGGCTGAGGTCTACCTGCGCGAAGGCGGGCAAGACTACGACGTTATGGGCTGGCCAAAGGTG
>NZ_JBDJLE010000013.1:0-109957 GCF_039673205.1 Stenotrophomonas sp. TWI809
TTGGTAGGCTGCCGTCAGCGGTGGGTATGCGCCAAGGGCAGCCGACCAACGGTCGGCTCTACCGGTTTCGGGCGTGCGGCCGAGGTGTTGGCCAGCGATGCCCTTGGATCAGTCGCGCGCGACCTGGAAGCCGGCGAACGACTGGCTGACCGGCATCACTTCGAGGCGATTGATGTTCAGATGCGCCGGCAGCGAGGCGACCCAGAAGATCTGCTCGGCGATGTCCTCGGCGGTCATCGGGTTGGCGCCGGTGTAGAGCTTGTCCGAAGCGGCCTGGTCGCCATGGGTGCGGACCACGGTGAACTCGGTTTCAGCCATGCCCGGTTCGATCGTCGTCACACGCACGCCGCTGCCGTGCAGGTCCGAGCGCAGGCCCAGCGAGAACTGGCTGACGAAGGCCTTGGTGCCGCCGTAGGCGTTGCCGCCCGGGTACGGGTACACCCCGGCGACCGAGCTGATGTTGATGATCGCGCCCTTGCGCGCGACCAGCTGCGGCAACAGGCGATGGGTCAGCGTCACCAGGGCGGTGACGTTGGTGTCGATCATGGTGCGCCAGTCCTCCAGCGAGGCGCTCTGGGCCGGGGCGGTGCCCTGGGCCAGCCCGGCGTTGTTGACCAGCAGGTCGATGTCGGCGAACCCGGCCGGCAGGGCGGCCAGTGCCGCTTCCATCGCCACGCTGTCGCGCACGTCGAACACCGCGGCATGCACGCGCTCGGGACCGTAGGCATCGACCAGCGGCTGCAGGCGCTCGGCACGGCGACCGGTGGCGATCACGCGCCAGCCGGCCTGGGCGAAACGGTGGACAGCGGCGGCGCCAAAGCCGGAGGTGGCGCCGGTAATCAGAGCGGTACGGGTCATCGAGGTACTCCGTGGAGATCCCGACCATTTTCGCACCGATGCCCGCCCGGTGCAGCGCCGTGCGCTGCTCCGCTACCCGGTCCTGCGCGCCTTCGTCTCAGCGGATGCGGAACACCCGTGCCTTGGGCAGGTCTTCATCCACCTGCAGGAACCAGCGGCCGGCGATGCCCGGCACCACCACGATCTCGGGGTTGCTGCGGGCGGTCTTGAGCGTCATCTCGCCCTTGAGCACCTGCCACTGCTGGCCGTTGTCGAGGGTGAACACGGTGCCGGGGGCCCAGCCGCCCACCTGGCCGGTGACCTTGGCGGTGATGGGGCCGTCGTCCAGCCCGGGGAACAGGGGTGCCGGCGCCGGGGCCTCGGCCTCGGCCTGGCGCAGCAGGCGGTTCAGCGTCTGCAGCTGGGCCGGGGTCAGCCCGACCTCGGCCAGCGCCTGCGGATCCAGCCGCTGCTCCAGCGCCACATACGGAACCTGCGCCCCAGCCTGCCCCGCCAGCAACATGCCCACACACCCGAGTACCTGCCACCTGCGCATTGCCTGCTCCACTGCCTGTCGATGCCTGATCGCGGCACTGTGCTTCACTTTCATGGCAGCCAGATGACAGCGACCACCGGTCGCAGCCGGCGGCGCGCCCGGCACGGGGTAAAATGGCCGCCAGCCGCGCAGCCGCGCCGGCGGTATTGGACGTCCCATGATCAACAACGATGTACTGCGCAGCATCCGCTACATGCTCGACCTCAGCGACGGCATGATCGCCGACACCTGTGCCCTGGCCGATCCGGCCTTCGTGGTCGACAAGGCCGATGTGGCCGGCTGGCTGCGCAAGGAAGACGAAGAAGGCTTCGTGCCCTGCGACGACCGCACCCTGGCGCATTTCCTGGATGGCCTGATCGTGCATTTCCGTGGCCGCGACGAGAGCCAGCCGGTCCGCACGGTGGAAAAGCGCATCACCAACAACCTGGTGCTGAAGAAGCTGCGCGTCGCCTTCCAGCTGAAGGACGTGGACATGCACGAGGTGTTCGACGCCGCCGGTTTCTCGGTCTCCAAGCCGGAACTGTCCGCGCTGTTCCGTCAGCCGGACCACAAGAACTACCGCGCCTGCGGTGACCAGATGCTGCGCAATTTCCTCAAGGGCCTGACCCTGCGCGTGCGCGGCGCCTGAGTGAGGCCTTGGTGCGTGGCTCCGGTGCCGGGGCCACGTGCTGCAGCAGTTCCGCCATGAAGGCCCGCGCCGCCGGCGTGGGCAGGTTCGACCAGACCGCATGAACCCGCCGGGTCGGTGCACCCTGGATTGCCACACAGGCAACGCCGCTGAAAGCGGCAGCGATCGCCTGCGGCACGATGCCGACCGCCAGACCCTGCTGCACGAAGCGCTCGACCAGCGCCATGTGATTGATCTCGAACGGCACCCGATGGGGCAGTCCGGCGGCGGCGAAGGCCTCGTCCGTCTGCCGACGGGCCCCACTGCCCTGCGGGAAATCCACCAGCGGCAGCTCGGCCAGCGTCGCCAGCGAGAGCCGTCTGCGCGTCGCCAATGGATGCGCCGGCGGCAGCACGGCGACCATCGCCTCCTCGGCCAGCAATCGGTGCTGGGCGCCCTCGATCGGGGTCCCCGGGGACAGGCCGACCAGCGCCACATCCAGCCGCCGCTCGCGCACGTCGGCCATCAGCACTTCGCTCTTGTCCATGCGCAGGCGGAACTCGACCTGCGGATAGCGCTGGTGAAAGGCCGCCAGGCAAGCGACCAGATCCACCGCGGTCAACGAGGTGATCTGGCCGATGTGCAGGATGCCGCGCACCTGGCCACCGACGGCGGCGACGTCATCGCGCAGATGCCGCAGTGACGCCAGCACCTGGCGTGCGTGCGTCAACAGTGCTTCACCGGCGGGCGTTACCCTGACCTGACGCGGCAGGCGCTCGAACAGCGTGGCCTGCAGTTCGTCTTCGAGATGGGCGATCTGGTGGCTCAGCGCCGACTGTACGACGTGGCAGCGCTGCGCGGCTCGGGTGAAGTTGCCTTCCTCGGCCAGCGCCACCGCGAACTCGAGCTGCTTGAGGTTCATCGTGCCATCTCATTTTCAGATGCATCGGATGATAACTATTCATTTCCCTCATTTACCGATCGGGCGGACACTGGCGCCCCTTCTTTCCTGGAGCCCGTCATGACCCACGACGTGCCCTCGCCCCTCAGCCGCTGGCAGGTCCTGCTGATGGCCTTCGCCACCGGTGTGGCCGTGGCCAGCAACTATTACGCGCAGCCGCTGCTGCACACCATCGCCGGGCAGTTCGGGGTGTCCTTCGCGCGTGCCGGTACGGTGGTGACCGTGGCCCAGCTGAGCTATGCGGCGGGCCTGATCCTGCTGGTGCCGCTGGGCGATCTGTTCGAACGGCGCCGGCTGATCGTGGTGATGTCGCTGCTGTCGGCGGCGGGCCTGGTGCTGAGCGCGCTCAGCCATCAGTTCGTGTGGCTGCTGGTGGGCACCGCGCTGACCGGCCTGTTCTCGGTGGTGGCACAGGTGCTGGTGCCGTTCGCGGCGACGCTGGCGCGGCCGGAAGAGCGTGGCCAGGTGGTCGGCACGGTGATGAGCGGCCTGCTGCTCGGCATCCTGCTGGCGCGCACGGTAGCCGGGGCGCTGTCCTCGCTGGGCGATTGGCGCACCGTGTACTGGATCGCCGCGGCGGCGCTGGTGCTGACCACGGGCATGCTCTATCGGCATCTGCCGCGCTTCCATCAGACCGCCGGGCTGGGCTATCTGCAGCTGCTGCGCTCGATCGGCACGCTGTTCGCGCAGGAACCGGTGTTCCGCCTGCGCACCGTGCTGGGCGCGTTGAGCTTTGCGATGTTCGCGATCTTCTGGACGCCGTTGGCGTTCCTGCTTGCGGCCGAACCGTATGGCTACAGCGATGCGACGATCGGTCTGTTCGGGCTGGTGGGTGCGGCCGGCACGCTGGCCGCCGGTGTGGCCGGACGCATGGCCGACCGTGGCAAGGCCGCGTTGGCCACCACCGTGGCGCTGGTGCTGCTGGCCGCGTCATGGCTGCCGCTGGGCTTCTCCACGCACTCGCTGATCGCACTGGTGCTGGGCGTGATCGTGCTCGATCTGGCTGCGCAGTTGTTGCATGTGAGCAACCAGAACGTGGTGTATGCACTGCGCCCGGAAGCACGCAACCGGCTCAATGCCGGCTACATGACCGGCTATTTCATCGGTGGCTCGCTGGGCTCACTGGTCTCGGCGCAGGTGTTTGATCGCTTCGGCTGGACCGGTGTGTGCGTCACCGGTGCGGGCGTCGCGCTGGTGGCGATGGCGGTGTGGGCGGTGGCGGTGGTACGCCGGTAGAGCCGACCGTTGGTCGGCTGCATTGCGCGCCGCCTGGAGCAGCCGACCAACGGTCGGCTCCACCCGGGTTGACGCTACGTTAGAAGGCGGTTTGTACCGCGACCTCGACGCGCGATCCCGCGTTGCCCGGGAACAGCTGTTTCGCGGCACCGTCGGTGTCATGCCCGGTCACCCGCAGCTCCCACGGCCCGTGCACCCGCCACACCAGGCTGAGCTGGCCGTGCAGGTAATCCTCGGCCTGCGCGCTGTCCAGCCAGTAATGGCCCACCGCGCCCTCGATGCGCCACTGCCCGCCCAGCGGCAGACGCGCGCCGAGCTGCGCATAGGTGCCGCCGTGGCCACCGGCCAACGCGTTGTCGGAGACGCCGACCTGCAGCCACGCGCGTTGCCGCCAGGTCACCGTGCCGTTGAGCTCGGTCCAGTCCAGATCGACGGTGGTCGAGGGATACAGGTAGCGGGTCAGATTGACGTCCACGCTCCAGTCCGGCGTCACCGCGCCGCTCCAGCCGGCGATGAGATCGAATTCGCTGCGCGCGCCGTTGTCCGGGCGGAACGAGACGCCCGAGCCCCACGCCGAGGCATACCAGCCGGTGGCCGTACCGAGCTTCACGCCGGCCTGCGCGGCCGGATCGCCGTCGCTCTGGGAGCTGCCGCGCCAGACGTAGTCCGAGGTCAGCGTCGCATTGCCCTCCACCGCGGCCGCGGCCGCACCACTCATGACCAGCCCCACCAGCACCGCGCCGCAGCGCAGGCGCTGTTTCAAAGGTTTACCCACCACGTGCCCTGCTCCAGATGACGGCCGCGCCGTCGAGAGCGACAGTGTCGTCAGGCGGGGCGTAACGCCGCCATGGCGTACCCGGGCGATCGGCGCAACGTTTCTGTAAATCCTGCGTCAGGGTGGTGCCCGGAGGTGCGCGGTATCATGGCCGCTCTGACCTGTTGCGAGTAATGGCGTGGACGCGATCCTGACCCCGGTATCGATTGGCGAGCTGATCGACAAGATCACCATCCTGGAAATCAAGGCCGAACGCATCGCCGATGCGGGCAAGAACGCCAACGTCCGCAAGGAACTCGAGGGCCTGTGGCCGCTGTGGCAGCAGCAGGTAAGCGCCCAGCCGGGGCTGGAGGCGTTGAAGACGCAGCTCAAGGCAATCAACGAGCGCATGTGGGAGATCCAGGATCAGCTGCGCGACAAGGAAGCAGCGCAGGTGTTCGACGATGCCTTCATCCAGCTGGCGCGCGGTGTCTATGGCACCAATGGCGAGCGGGTCAAAGTGAAGAACGAGATCAACCGCATCGCCGGCTCGCAGCTGGTCGAAGAAAAGCAGTACCAGGGCGAGTAAGCCCGCGGGTACGCGCCGGGCTCAGTGCCCGGTCGCGGCCATGAAGCGTTCGCGGTCCTGCTGGGTACGCCGGCGGATTTCGGCCAGCGCTTCATTCTCGGTGGCTTCCAGCATCGATTCGAACAGCCGCTGGAAGTGGTTGCGCATGGCCGACCGCGCCGCTGCCGGGTCGCGTTGGCGCAGTGCATCCAGAATCCGGGTGTGTTCCTCGTCGCGGGTGTCATCGTCGTTGTGGCAGACGTTGGCGTAGACCTTCTTGACCCGCGGCAGCTCGTTGCGCATCCGCCAGATCAGCTGCACGCAGTGCTCCACCACCGGGTTGCCGGCGATCCGCGCGATCGACAGGTGGAACTGACGATCCGCCTCGCTGGCCGCCGCCTCGCCCGAATTCGGGTCGACCATGGCCGCGATCAGGCCGGCCAGGTCCTCCAGTTCGGCATCGGTGATGCGGCTGGCCGCCATCGCGGCGGCCTCGGCCTCGATCACCGCACGTGCCGCGGTCAGGTCGAACGCCGAGACGTCGGGCAGTGCGCCCGGCGCCTGCGACGGCTTGGTCTTCACGTAAACGCCGGAGCCGGTCTTGATGGTGATCAGGCCCTGCGCTTCCAGCGCGATTTCCGCCTCGCGCACCGTCACCCGGCTCACGCCCAGGCGTTCGGCCAGGTCGCGCTCGCCCGGCAGGCGCGAGCCCGGCGGGAATTCGCCCTTCTCGATCAGCGCGACGATTTCGGCAGCAATGGACTGGTACAGACGGGGTTCGGACATCATCAAAGGCCTGCTGACAGGTGGCTGGGGACCGACACGCGACCGCGCCTTCAGAGAGCGGCGCGGTCGGAAAAACCGCGCCACTGACCTCAGAAGCGGTAGCGCACCCCCAGATAATACCGCCGCCCGTACGTGGTGTACTCGCGGAAGCTGCCGAGGATGGGCATATCCGACACCCGCGGCTCATCGGTGAGGTTGCTGGCCGACAGCGACAACGACAAGTGCTTGTTCACTTTGTAGGTGGCGCGGAAGTCCAGCGAGCCATTGTCCCGCACATAGCGGTTCTGCGACGGGTCGCCGACAAACTGCTGGTAATAGTCGGAGCGGTACTTGTAGATCGCCTGCAGATCGAGCTTGCCCAGGCCCCAGTACACCTGTGCCGACGCCACATGCTTGGACAACCCGAAGATATTGGCCGGCTCGACGATACCCGGGGTCACCACGCCGGTCGAGGGGTCGGTGGACTCGCCCAGGCGCAGGTCTTCGGTCTTGAAGTTGGAATCGGCGTAGTTGTAGCTGGCCTTCACACCCAGTCCGGAGAAGATCCCCGGCAGGTAGGAGAAACTGTGCGAGGCGGTGAACTCCACGCCGAACAGATCGCTCTTCTGGTCGCTGGTGGCCAACTGCTCCACCGGCACGGTCACGCTCTGGCCGTCGATATCGAACGATTCGTTGACGATCACCGGCATCGAGCCGCCGTTGAACTGCTTGTAGTACAGCGCACCGGACAACATGGTGTCTTCGTTGGCATACCACTCCAGCGAGAGGTCGCCGTTCCACGACATCAACGGCTTGGCGCGCGGGTTGCCGGTGGCGGTGATGCTGCGCAGCGCATCGCCCACGCTGTTGAACTCGGTATCCACCTCGCCCAGGTTGAAGGTGCGGCCAAAGCCTTCAGCGGCCAGGTCCGGACGCGACATCGCCCGATACGCGCCCACGCGCAGCAGCAGGTCCGGGCGCAGTTCGAAGGCCGCGTTGAAGCTGGGCAGCCATTCGGTATTGCTGGACTTGAGCACCTGCGAGGTGTAATCGCCGGTGGGCTCCAGGGTCACGGTGCCGTCGGGATTGTTGATCACATCCAGGCCGCTGCGCAGCCCGACCGAGCGCACCTCGGTGCGCACACCCCGCACGCCGATGTTGCCGGTCACCGGCAGGCCGAACCATTCGGCGCTGTAATCGCCCATCAGGTACAGCGCGCTGGTTTTCTCGGTGACATCGTTGTTGGCCGGGTTGCGCAGGTCCGCGCTCAGCCCGGTGTCGTCCACGCCGGTGAAGGCCTTGAACAGGCAGCGGCTGTCGAAGCTGGCCCACTGGTCGATGGTGTTGCCACTGGCGTTGGCCAGGAAATCGTCCTGCGGGAACGCCTGGCGGCAGGCCAGGTTGGCAGCGCGGATCGCGGCGACATTGGTGGTGGTGACATCCACGGTGTCGGTGTAATCGGTGTAGGTCGCCTCGGAGCGGCGCAGGCCCCCCTTGATCGCGGTGAAGAAGCCGCTTTCCGGGGTGAACGTGGCATCGAAGCGGCCGGCACGGATGGTGTGCTCGCGGTGCTGCTGACGTCGACGCACCAGCGCCGAATCGGTGAAGTTGTCCGGGTTGTTCACATCGAACGCCGGATCCAGGTAAATGCTCGGCACATCACCGCTGTAGTCATAGGTGTAATCGACGTAGCGGGTGTTCTTGATGCCGCCGACCGGCCTGCCGTTGACGTCGGTGCGGCCGGCACGCAGGCGGGTGCTGCGTTCGATCTGATCGCGCTCGGTGTTGGAGTAGGACAGATCGGTGGACAGCGTCCACGCCGGGCTCGGCCGGAAGATCACGTTGAGCCCGCCGCCGGTGTATTCCTCCTGGCGCTCCAGGAAATTGCCGGTGGAATCGACCGTGGTGCTGCCGGTGTGGTGCAGCAGCGCGCCATCGTCGGTGACGACGCGGTTGTTGAGGTTGCGCATCATCGAGGACAGCGACAGATCCGAGCGGTCTTCGGTGTAATCGCGCTTGGAGTGCTGGTAATCCAGGTTCACTTCCACCGTATCGCTGGGCCGCCACTGGAGTGCGGCGAACTGCGAATCGCGCTTGTCGTGCTCGATGAACTGGCGGTAGATGCGGCTGCTGGGCACCAGGTAATACGGCACGCCGTTGGCGACCTGGTTGCCGTTGACCTGGGTGCAGTTGCGCGTTGCGCCAACCACTTCACGGCCATCGCAGGCCACCCAGGTGGAGCTGCTGGAGAACATCTCTTCCGGGTTGCTGCCTTCCAGCGCCTGCACGCCGATGGAGACACCGAGCTTGCCGGCGTTGCCCATGTCGAACTGGTCGATGTAGCTGGCGGTACCGCGCCAGCCGACGCCGTCCTTGTCCTTCAGACGGTCATCGTAGTCCTGCCAGGTGCCCCGGCCATCGAGCTGGAACGTGCGCTTGCCGTACTCCAGTGGTTTGACCGTCTCCATGTTGATCGTGCCCGCCACGCCACCTTCGACGAAGTCGGCGCGCTGGGTCTTGTAGATCGCCACAGTGTTGATCAGCTCGGACGGGAACTGGTTGAAGTTCACCGAGCGGTCGCCACTGCCGTTGGTGGCCTCGCGGCCATTGAAGGTGGACGAACCGAGGAACGGGCCCAGGCCACGGATCGAGATTTCCGACGCACCGCCCTTTTCGCGGTGGGTGGAGGCACCAGTGATCGTTTCGATCGCTTCACCGATCGACAGCGCCGGCAGATCACCGATGTCGTCGGCGGCCAGCACATCGGAGACCACGGTCTCCTCGCGCTTCTTGTCGATCGAGGTCTGGATGGTGCCGCGGATGCCGGTCACCTGGACCTGATCAAGCGTGGTGGCTTGCCCCGGCGGCGAGGCCGGTGCATCGGCGTCCTGTGCGTGGGCCAGCGGCAGGGCCGCGGTGGCACACAGGGCATAGAACAGCGCGCTGTGCAGCGCGGTGCGGCGGAGGCCTCGTGGTGAGGCCGTACGGCGGTCATGCAACATCGTGATCTCCCTCCCAGGATGGATCGTCCGATTACACGGATTCGATCCGGAAGATTCACGACTGATGAACCAATGTCAATGAATTGGTACTAAAGTTTACCCCGCACTACCGTCCAGACCACTTTGCGTGGAATTAATGTGCGGACGCAGCAGAAAAATGCGCAAACCACATACCACATGCGCCTAAAGTGGTATGCGATTGTGGTTGACGTCCGCGCACGGCAACCTGTTAGGATCGTGGCTCGCGTCAGTCGCCACGGTTCATCTGGGAGGGTAAGCCCGTGACTTTGCAACACTCGCATGCGCCGTTGGCGCGGCGTCCCATGGCCAAGGCCTTGCTGTTGAGCCTCTCCCTGGCGGCATTCCCTGCCGTGGCGGCCGATTATCTGGTGCGGGACGCTGCTGCCTATGCCACCGCCGTACGCGCCCTCGCCCCCGGCGATACGGTGATCCTGGCGGACGGCGTCTGGCGCGACGTGGACCTGCTTTTCCGGGGATCCGGCAAAATTGGTCAACCAATTAAGTTGACGGCCCAGACCCCCGGCAAGGTGATTCTCAGCGGCCAGTCCCAGCTGCGTCTGGCCGGTGAGCACCTGGAGGTCTCCAACCTCGTCTTCCGCGATGGTTGGGCGCCGGGTGGCGAAGTGGTGTCGTTCCGGCGGTCAGCCAGTGAGTGGGCCAACCACAGCCGGGTGACCGGGATCGTGATCGACCGCTACAACAAGCCGGATCGCCAGCAGTCCGATCACTGGGTGGCGCTGTACGGCCAGCACAACCGCTTCGACCACAACCAGCTGGTCGGCAAGACCAATGCGGGCACCACCCTGGTGGTGGTGCGCAACGCCACCAGCGGCCTGGACAACCAGCACCGCATCGACCACAACTGGTTCGGCCCGCGCCCCAACCTCGGTTCCAACGGCGGCGAGACGATGCGCATCGGCACCAGCCACGATTCGCAGTCCGATTCGCGCACCGTGGTGGAGAACAACTGGTTCGAGCAGTGCGATGGCGAGGTGGAGATCGTCTCCAACAAGTCCGGCGGCAACACTTACCGCGGCAACGTCTTCCAGGACTCGCGCGGCTCACTGGTGCTGCGTCACGGCCATGGCAACCGGGTCGAACGCAATGTGTTCCTCGGCCATGGCAAGGCGCATACCGGCGGCGTGCGCGTGATCAATCGCAACCAGACGGTGCGCGACAACTACTTCGAAGGCATCGCCGGCGACAATTTCGCCGCGGCCTTGAGCGTGATGGCCGGTACCCACAACGCGCCGTTGAACCGCTACGAGCAGATCGATCACGCGGTGATCGAACGCAACAGCTTCATCCAGGTCGGCACGCTGTTGCTGGGCGCGGGGCTGGATGAGGAGCGCAACGCGATGCCAGTGAACAGCCGCATCGCCGGCAACCTGTTCATCGGCGATGGACACCGCGAGCTGCTGCGCACGCAGGGCGATCTCTCCGGCATCAGCTTCGCGGGCAATGTGCAGAGCCCTGCCGCGTCTGCCGGCTTTCCTGGTGGTGTCAGCGGCCAGACCCTGACCCTGCAGCGCGCGGCCAACGGCCTGCTCTACCCCACCGCCGCCATCGATGCCGGTGCCCCGCGCGATCTGACCCCGATTGCCCGCGACCAGGTCGGCGTGGACTGGTACCCCAAGACGCTGCCGACCACCGCCTTGGACAGCGGCGCGGTGCGCAGGGTCGCACCGGGCGAGGACACCCTCACCGCCGCCGTGGCCGCCAGCGCCCCGGGCGACCGGCTGCAGCTGCAGCGCGGCCGCTACACCGTGAGCCAGGTGCTGGCGGTGGACCATCCGCTCAGCGTGGTCGGCCCCGCACGTGGCCAGGCCAGCGTGCAGTTCTCGCGGCCGAGCCTGTTCGAGATCGGCGCGCGCGGTTCGTTGCGCCTGGCGCGGCTGGATATCGACGGCGCGCTCGCCCCGGATGCCGCCGGCAATGCGGTGATCCGCGTGCCGCCGGGCAGCCAGGCCTTCAACTACACGCTGCGCATCGAGGACAGCCGCGTACACGGGCTGACCGCCAACAAGGCCTTCGATGTGATCGCCACCGGCAAGGGCAGCCTGGCCGCGCGGATCGCACTGACCCACGTCACGGTGGAGGACATCACCGGCAGCGTGATCGCCGCGGCCGCCGAGACCGATGACCTGGGCACCTACAACGCCGAGCAGGTGGATCTGCTGGACTCCACGTTCCGCCGCATCGGCGGGCCGGTGGTGAACCTGTATCGCGGCGGCACCGACGAAAGCACCTTCGGTCCGGCGCTGCAGGTGCACGGCAACCAGTTCGAGCAGGCAGGGGTGGCCGATGACACCAGCCTGCGCCTGCATGGCGTGCAGTTCGCCAGCATCCGCGACAACCGCTTCGACCGCAGCGGCCGCATCCGTTTCAGCCATCGCGTCGGGGAACCGACCCTGCGCATGGGCGACAACCCGCTGACGGCCACCGCGCCGTTGCTGTCCGATACCCCTGTTGAGGCCCTGCCATGAATCACGCCCCGCCCCTGATGCTGCTGCTCGCCGCCACGCTTGGCGGGGCCGCGTTGCCCGCTGCGCAGGCCGCACTCGCCGCCCGGCAGGCGCCCGCGGCGTCCGCCACCGCACCGGTGCTGGTCACCGCCGCGCAGTGGACGCAGATGCGTGCCGAGGGTGCGCGCTCGCCACTGTTCGCCAAGGAACAGCAGCGTGCCGAACAGCGCGTGCGCGCGATGATGAAGGCCGGCATCGACGTGCCGGTGCCCAAGGACAAGGGCGGCGGTTACACGCACGAACAGCACAAGCGCAATTACCAGGCCATCCAGGCCGCCGGCGCGCTGTATCGGCTGACCGGCGACAAGGCCTATGCCACCTTCGCCCGCGACCTGCTGCTGGGCTACGCCAAGCTCTACCCGGGCCTGGGCGCGCACCCGCAGGGCCGCGGCCAGATTCCCGGCCGGCTGTTCTGGCAGACCCTCAACGATTCGGTGTGGCTGGTCAGCGCGGCGCAGGGCTACGACGCGATCCGCGACACGCTCAGTGACGCCGACCGCAAGACGATCGACGACAACGTGTTCCGCGCGATGGCCGACTTCCTGTCCGGCACGCCGGAGAACTTCGACAAGATCCACAACCACGCCACCTGGGCGGTCGCTGCGGTGGGCATGACCGGCTACGTGCTGCGCGACACCAACTACGTCGACAAGGCGTTGCAGGGCAGCAAGCGCGATGGCAGTGCCGGCTTCCTGAAACAGGTCGATCAGCTGTTCTCGCCGGACGGGTATTACGAAGAAGGCCCGTACTACCAGCGCTATGCACTGGCCCCGTTCATCCTGTTCGCCAACGCCATCGAGCGCAACGAACCGCAACGCGGCATTTTCAAGCGCCGCGACGGCGTGCTGCTCAAGGCGGTCGATGCGCTGGTGCAGAGCAGCTACGGCGGCTACTTCTTCCCGATCAACGACGCCATTCTCGACAAGGGCCTGGACACCGAGGAACTGGTGGCTGGCATCGATATCGCCTACGCGCAGACCGGTGATGCACGCCTGCTGTCGGTCGCCAAAACACAGAAGCGCGTGCTGCTCTCGCCCGAAGGCCTGCAGGTAGCCCAGGCGCTGGCGGAGAACAAGGCCAAGCCGTTTGCCTTCGTACCGACCCTGCTGCGCGATGGCCCGGACGGCACCGAAGGCGCACTGGCGATCCTGCGCATGGGGGGCGAGAACGGCCAGGCGCTGGTGATGAAGAACACCAAGCAGGGCATGGGCCACGGCCACTTCGACAAGCTCAACTGGTTGTTCTACGACAACGGCCAGCGCGTGGTCACCGATTACGGCGCGGCGCGCTTCCTCAACATCGAGGCGAAGGCCGGTGGCATCTACCTGCCGGAGAACAGCAGCTGGGCCCGGCAGACCATCGCGCACAACACGCTGGTGGTGAACGAACAGAGCCACTTCGGCGGCGACTGGAAGAAGGGCCAGCCACTGGCACCGACGCCGCTGCTGTTCGCGGTCAGTGACGATACCCAGATCGCTTCGGCACGGATGGAGGATGCCTACGACGGGGTCAGCTTCACCCGTACCCAGGCGCTGCTCTCGCACCCCTCGCTGGGCGAGCCGGTGGTACTGGATCTGCTGCGCGTCACCGGCAGCAAGGCCGCGCGCTATGACCTGCCGCTGCACTTCAACGGTCACATCATGGACGTGGGCTTCAAGAGCCAGTCCGCGCTCGCCGCACGTCCGGTGCTGGGCAAGGCCAACGGTTACCAGCACGTCTGGATCGATGCGGCGAGCGAGCCGACCCGTGACGCACGCAGCCTGACCTGGCTGCTGGACGGCCGCTTCTATACCTACCGTTTCGCCAGCACCGCGCCCTCACGTGCGTTGATCGGCGAGAGCGGCGCAAATGATCCTTCGTTCAACCTGCGCCGTGAGCCGATGCTGCTGCAGCGGGTGGATGGGCAGGCTGCCACCACGTTCTACGGCGTGCTCGAACCGCACGGCCAGTACGACGGCACCGCCGAAACCGTGCGGGGCGCCAACAGCCGCATCGACCGCCTCACCCACTACCGCGGCAAGGATGCAGACGTGCTGGTGCTCGACCTGGCCGGCGGCAAGCAGCTCGCCGTGGGCATCGCCGATGACCCGGCCAAGGGCGGATCGCATGAAGTGAGCGGCGGCGGCCACAGCTGGCGCTGGGACGGTGGCTGGAAGCGCTTCGATACCGGCACCCGCACCGGCAAGGACGGCAAATGAAGGTCACCACCCAGGCCCGCACCTATGTCCGTTGGCTGATCGTGGCACTGATCGCCATTGCCACGGTGATCAACTACATCGACCGCAACGCCCTGGCCGTGATGTGGCCGCAGATTTCCAAGGACGTCGGCGCGACCAAGGAAGACTACGCGCTGCTGGTCACGGTCTTCATGCTGTTCTATGCCGCCGGCCAGTTCGTGTTCGGCCGCCTGTTCGACATCATCGGCACGCGGCTGGGCTTTGCGCTGTCGATCGCGGTGTGGTCGATCTCGATCGCGCTGCACTCGGTCACCCATTCCATCCTGTCCTTCAGCATCGTGCGCGCCATGCTCGGCATCAGCGAAGCCGGCGCGTGGCCGGGCGCGGTCAAGGCCAATGCCGAGTGGTTCCCGGCGCGTGAGCGGGCGCTGGCGCAGGGCGTGTTCAATGCGGGCGCGTCGATCGGGGCGATCGTGTCAGCACCGTTGATCGCCGTGCTGTTCCTGTGGCTGGGCTGGCGCGGCACCTTCATCCTGATCGGTGCGATCGGCTTCATCTGGCTGCTGCCGTGGCTGATCATCTACCGCGCCGGCCCGGACAAGCACCCGTGGGTGAGCGCCGCCGAGCGCGCGTTGATCCTGGATGCGCCCACCGAACAACCGGCCGTGCCGGTCCCCGAGTACGTGCCCAGCATGCGCCAGCTGCTGGGCCATCGGCAGACCTGGGGCATCCTGATCTCGCGGTTCTTCCTGGACCCGATCTGGTGGCTGTTCGTGTCCTGGCTGCCGCTCTACCTGGCCGACACCTTCGGCTTCGACATCAAGCAGATCGGCATCTTCGCCTGGGTGCCGTATGTCGGCGCGATGATCGGCAGCCTCGGCGGCGGCTGGTTGTCCGGGCGCCTGATCGGCGCGGGCTGGAGCGTGGACAAGGCCCGCAAGGTGGTGATCACCCTGGGCGGCGCGATCATGGCCCCGGCGCTGCTGGGCGCGGTGCTGGCCACCGATCCGGTCTGGGCCGTGGTGACCATCGCCTTCGTGCTGTTCGGCTTCCAGATCGCCATCGGCAACATCCAGACCCTGCCCGGCGACATCTTCAGCGGCAAATCGGTCGGCTCGGTCGCCGGCTTGGGCGGCATGGCCGCGGTGGCCGGCACGCTGATCACCACGTGGCTGGTGCCGGCGATGACCCACGAATCCTACGCACCCATTTTCATCCTGGTGGCCGCCCTGGTGCCGGCCTCCCTGCTGGCGCTGTGGCTGGTCACCGGTCGCGTGGAAAAAATCCACGGCCCGGTCGAGCGCCGCTGAGCCCTCTTCTTCCCTTTCCCCCAACGCATCACAGGAGTGTTTCATGACCCAATTCAAGGACAAGGTGGCCATCGTCACCGGTGGCGGCCGTGACATCGGCCGCGAGATCTCGCTCAAGCTGGCTGCGGCCGGTGCCAAGGTCTGCATCAACTACGCCAACGATGAGGCCAGCGCGCAGGAGACCCTCAAGCAGGTTGAAGCCGCCGGCGGCACCGCGATCGTGCATCGCGCCGATGTCACCGATGCCAAGGCCGTGGCCGCGATGGTCGCTGCGACCCAGGCTGCGTTCGGCCCGCAGATCGATGTGCTGGTGAACGTCGCCGGTGGCATGGTCCAGCGCCGTCCGCTGGCCGAGATCGACGAGGCGTTCTTCCACAAGGTGATGGACCTCAACATGAGCTCGGTCTACCTGACCACGCATGCGGTGGTACCGCACATGCCCGAAGGCGGCGCGATCGTGAACTTCGCCTCGCAGGCCGGGCGCGATGGCGGTGGCCCGGGCGCGGCGATCTACGCCACGGCCAAGGCTGCAGTGATGACCTTCACCCGCGCCATGGCCAAGGAACTGGGCCCGCGCGGCATCCGCGTCAATGCGCTGTGCTGCGGCATGATCGCCACCCGCTTCCATGATGAATTCACCAAGCCGGAAGTGCGCACCGCGGTGGCCGGCAATACACCGCTGCGCCGCCAGGGCCGACCGCAGGAAGCCGCCGATACCGCGGTGTACCTGGCCTCGGATGCAGCCGGTTTCATCACCGGTGCCAACGTCGACGTCAATGGCGGCACCTACTTCTCCTGATTGACCCGCTGACCGCCTGGGAGGGCCGCCATGCTGCGCTGGATCACTGCATTCTCTCTTGCACTTGCCACCAGCGCCGCGGCGCTGCCCGCCCAGGCCCAGGTCTGGGTGCCGGCCTGGACCGCCTCGCCGGCGCCGGACCGTCTTGATGGCACCCCCGAGGCCCCGGTGCAGTTCGCGAACCAGACCGTGCGCCAGGACATGCGCCTGGGCAGCTCGGCCCGCGCCCTGCGCTTCCGCATCAGCAATGAACTCGGCCAGGCCCCGCTGCATATCGGCGGGGCCTCGGCCCACCTCACCGGCACCGCCACGGCGGCCAGGCCGGTCACCTTCAATGGGCGTGGCGAGATCGTGGTGCCGGTTGGCGCTGCGCTGCTCAGCGACCCGGTCGCGATCACGGCGCCGGCGCTGGCCGACGTCTCGCTCACCGTGTATTTCCCCGATGCCACACGGCCGGCCGTGCGGCGTACCGCGCTGCGCATCGCCGATGGCCGCGCAGCCACTGTGGGCGACGCGGTCAAGCTCGCCTACCGCCAGAATGTGGTCTCCGCCGTGCTCGCCGAACGCGCCAGCAAGCCGGTGGTGGTGGTCGCCCTGGGCGACTCGATCACCGAAGGCGCCACCGCCACCCGCGGCAGCAACGGCGACTGGCCGGCACTGCTGTCGGCCCGTCTGCAGCAGGCGTGCCCGGACCAGGTCGTGGTGGTCAACGCCGGCATCAGCGGCAACAAGGTGATGGATCACGGCCGCAGCCACAGCGCGCTGGCGCGGCTGGACCGCGACGTGATCGCACTGCCGAACGTGGACCGCGTGATCCTGTTCGAAGGCATCAACGACATCCGCCACGACGGCGGCACCCCACCCGTGGCCGGCCGCAACGCCGAGGACATGGTGCTGGGCTACCGGCAGATCGCCGAACGCCTGCACAGCAACGGCATCCGCCCGATTGCCGCCACGATCACGCCGTTCGGTGGCTCGGACCGCTACGAGCCGATCGCGGCCGCCACCCGCACCACGCTCAACGCCTGGATGCGCGGCGGCCGCAGCGGCTTCGATGGCCTGATCGACTTCGACCAGATCCTGCGCGATCCGTCCCACCCGGAGAACCTGCCCGAGGACATCACCCGCGACCACCTGCATCCCAACGACGAGGGCTACCGGCGCATGGCCGAGGGCATCGATCTGGCGCTGCTCGGCTGCCCGGCGCGATGAGTGCCCAGACCTTCCAGGTTGCGGCCGAGAACGGCCAGCGCTGGGACGCGCTGGCGCTGGGGGAGGTGATGCTGCGCTTCGATCCCGGCGAAGGCCGGATCCGCAGCGCGCGCCAGTTCACCGTGTGGGAGGGCGGTGGCGAGTACAACGTCGCCCGCGGCCTGTGCAGCACCTTCGCTCATCGCACCGGGGTGCTGACTGCCCTGCCGCGCAACGAGCTGGGGCTGCTTGCCCAGCAGCTGATCCAGGCCGGCGGGGTGGATGCCAGCCAGATCGTGTGGCGCGACTACGATGGCATCGGCCGCAACACCCGGATGGGCCTGAACTTCACCGAGCGCGGCTTCGGGGTGCGTGCGCCGCTGGGTATGTCCGATCGCGCGTACTCGGCGGCCTCGCAGCTGCAGCCGGCGGCGTTCGACTGGGATGCGCTGTTCGGGCAGCACGGCGTGCGCTGGCTGCACACCGGGGGGATCTTCGCCGCGCTGTCCGAGCACAGCGCGCAGACCGCGATCACCGCGGTGCGGGCCGCGCGCCGGCACGGCGTGGCGGTCTCCTACGATCTCAACTACCGCGCCAGCCTCTGGAACAGCCATCCCGACCCGGATGCCGCGCGTCACGCCAACTGCGCCATCGCGGCCGAGTGCGACCTGTTGATCGGCGATGAGTATTCGTTCGCCGCATGCCTGGGCATGGACCTGAGCGATCTCGGTCGCCGCCACACACCGATGGATGTCGGTCCGGCCGAGGCGGCCGCCGTGCGCGCGATGACGCAGTTCCCGGCGCTGCAGGCGGTGGCGTTCACGCTGCGCGACGCCGCCAACGCCGCCCGCCACGGCTGGGCCGGTGCGCTGCGCACCCGGTCGCAACTGTATGTCTCCGCCGCACGCGAAGTAGACCTGCTCGACCGTGTCGGCGGTGGCGACGCCTTCGTGGCCGGCGTGGTGCATGCCCTGCTCAGCGGCAAGGGCGAGCAGGCAGCGGTGGAGCTGGGCGCCGCGCATGGCGCGCTGGCGATGTCCACGCCGGGCGACTGCGCTGTCACCAGCCTGGCTGAAGTGGAGGCCGTGGCGCGCGGCGATGGGGCGGCGGCACGACGCTGAGCGCCCTGCGCGCGAGGACTCAGTGCGCGATCGAGAGGTGTTCCAGGGCCTTGCGCGTAGAGAGCGTCAGCGGCGCGGGCAGTGCATCCGCGGTGAACCACCCCAGCCCGAGCAGAGCCTCGGGCTCCTGCACGGACGCGATCGTGGTGTCCTGCGCCCGCACCAGATACACCGGGGCGACCCAGTGCTGGCCAAGCGCCGGCTCGAAATGATCGACCACGCACAACAGACGCTCCACCGTCACCTGAAGTGCGGTTTCTTCCTCCACCTCACGGATCACCGCGTGTTCGACGGTTTCCATCCAATCGACCTTGCCCCCCGGCAGCCCCCAATGCCCCTGCTCAGGCGGACGCCCGCGCTGGACCAGCAGGATCGCGCCGTCGGCGCGCTGGATGACGGCACCACAGCCGAGGCGAGGCTGCTGCAGATCGGTGGATGGGGACATCGGGCATCTCCATGGAAGTGACTCATTATCTCTCGGGCCCCGTGCCTGGATAGCGCCCACGAAAAAGGCCCGGCGATGCCGGGCCTTTCCTGCCACGCCGATCAGGCACGTGGCGATGCGGTCACGCTGGAATTACCAGCTGAAGCGCGGGCCGACCGACCATTCCTTGTCACCGTGGCGATCCATCTTGATGTCGCCGTTGATGCCCCAGTTCTGGTTCAACTTCACCTGGCCACCCAGGCGGCCGTAGAACTGGCCATCCGGATTGACGCCGTGCTTCTTGCTGTAATCCTCGTAGCCGGCCATGGCATAGACTTCGGCGTGCTGGCCGAACGCGGTACGGATACCGGCTTCAGCGCTGTAGCCGTTGAAGTCCAGGCCTTCCTTCGGGTCGAACTTGTTGTAGGCAACGCGGCCCACGAAGTCGGTGCTGTTGCCGATTTCCTGGTTGTAGCCGACGCCGACGCGCCACTGGTCAACCTTGAAGTTGCCGATGTCGGTCTTCTGCTGGTTGTACTCACCGAAGGCGTGGAAGTTCGGCAGGAAGGCATAGGAACCCTTCACGCCCCAACCATCGGCCTTGCCGCCATCTGCGTCGGTCTTGACGTAGTCGGCTTCAGCGTAGTTGTAGGACAGGCCTTCAGCCGCCGAAGCGGTGAACGGGAGGGCGGCGGCCAGGGCCAGAGCAATCAACGAAGTCTTCATGGGGGTACACCTTTATGTCTTGGACTACTTGCACCCGGCATGGAGGCCGGACTGCATCGGGAATGTAAATTCTCCGTTATTCGACACAACCCGCCCTGAAGTTGACCGCGTCCACAAAAGTGAATTTTGGGGCGGCGTTCAGACGCGCTCTGGCATACGCGCGTGGCTTTTTTCAGGCGATGACGGCGTGAGTGCGGCCTGGCGGGATGATCACGCGGAGCCATCAGGCAGGGAGTCGCGGCGGGCAAGCCGGAAAGGATTCTGGTCACGACGGTGCCCTTTCGGGGCGTCACGCGCTGGGGAAGCCGCTCTTGGGGAGTTATCGGCTAACGCGTCCATCCTCCTGGATGCACCGAGGTCCGTGCCGTGGGGCGTTGGACCGCAGGGCGCCGTGGGGCGTCCTGCCCGGCAACCCCATCATGTGCTGAATACGTCAGCGCGCCTATCAGGATGTTCCGCACAATGACTCAGAGTTTTCTGACCTTTGTCCCGAAGGCGGCCGAAAATGTCCGATTGAATGCTGAATCTGTTCACCTCGTGTCCTGTCTGGACACATTCACCGGCCGCAAAGGCCACCGCGCGCAGTGTCGAGGTTCCGTCCCCCGGTTCGTCGTATGTCATGAAGGCGCCCATCCCGGCGCGTCATCTGGAGCACTGCCATGGCCTATATCGATGGTTTTGTACTTGCCGTGCCGAACGCGAACAAAGCGAAATTCCTGGAACACGCCCACATGGGCGATGCGATCTGCATCGAGCATGGCGCGCTGCGCGTGGTGGAGTGCTGGGGCGACGATGTCCCGCATGGCAAGCAGACCGACTTCCATCGTGCGGTGGCGGCCAAGGACGATGAGGCCGTGTTGTTCTCCTGGATTGAATGGCCGGACAAGGCCACGCGCGATGCCGGCATGCAGAAGATGATGGAGGATCCACGGATGAACCCGGAGAACAATCCGATGCCGTTCGACGGCAAGCGGATGATCTACGGCGGCTTCGTGCCGGTGGTGGAACTGAAGCAGTGAGCGGGGGCCAGGAGGGGCACGGCCGTTGCGGCAGCGCCGCTTGAGTGCGCGCTGGGGCACCGGCATGCTCGGTGCTCCAGGCTGACAGGGAGCACGCGCCATGATGACGATGCTGCCTGCCAGGCGACCGTCATCAGGGAGCGAGACGCATGGCCGCAGCACGTTCGGGAATGTTTCACTGCCTGCTCTTCCTGGGGCTGGCGGTCACCGCGACCGCCAGCCCGTCGGCCCACGCCGAGGCGCCGGGCCTGATGCAGTACCAGCGCGCCGAACGTGTGCTCGACCAGCGGCTGCGCGGCAAGGTCCGCAATGCCACCGTCGCGCCGCGCTGGCTGGAGGACGGCCGCTTCTGGTATGCGCGCCAGGAGCACGATGGCCGCACCCGCTACCTGCTGGTCGATCCGGCGGCCTCCACGCGCACGGCGCTGTTTGACCAGGACGTCATGCAGGCGGCACTGCAGGTTGCCGGGGTCGCCGATCCAGGCGCGGTGATGCAGCAGGTGGACCGCGTCGCCCTTAGCGGCGATGGAGTGCGGATCACGCTGCGCGTGGACCCACAGCGGGTGGTGATGTGCACGCTGCCGATGCCGTGCGAGATGCACGCGTTACCGGTCGCCGACCCGCGCGACCTGCCTGCGCCGGACGGTCGGCACAGCGTGCGGGTCGAGCAGGACAACCTCTGGCTGCGGCGCGGTACCGACGGTGAACGACGGGCGCTCACCGTGGATGGCGAGCCCTCGTACGGCTATGGGGTACTGCCCGATTTTGCATTGCGCGGTATTCCGCGGCGGGAAGGCCGGATGCAGATGCCGCCGTTCGCGGTCACCTGGTCGCCGGACAGCCAGCGCCTGTTCGGCGTGCGCTACGACGAACGTCAGGTCCTGCCCTATCCCTACCTGGCGACCGCGCCGACCACCGGGTTCCGCCCGGTCGTGCATGAAGTGCGCCTGGGCCTGCTGGGCGACGCCGAGCAGGTCCGCGATACCTGGTTCGTCACCGAGGTGGAGGGCGGCACACGCAGCATCGCCGTTCCCGAGGGCTGGCACACGTTGACCGAAGCCGGCGTGCTGGGCTGGTCGGCCGATGCCGGCAAGGTCTATACGGCGATCGTGCGCTATGCCCCCCCCGCACGGCTGCGCCTGGTCGAGGTGGATGTCCGCACCGGCAGCGTGCGTACCGTGCGGGAAGAGCGCAGCGATACCCGCGTGCAGCTCAACAGCTATCCCTACAACCGGCCGGCGGTGCACGTGCTGCAGCACGACGATGGCATCGTCTGGTTCTCGCAGCGCGATGGCTGGGGCCATCTGTACCTGGTCGATCGCCGCGATGGACGTGTCGTGCGTCAGCTGACCAAGGGCGCATGGCTGGTGCGCGATGTGGTCGGCGTCGATGAGGTGCGTCGCCAGGTGCTGTTCACCGCCGGCGGGCGCGAGCCGGGCGATCCCTATCAGCGGCGCCTGTACCGCGTGTCGCTGGACGGTGGCGCCCCGGTCCTGCTCACCCCGGAGGCAGCCGATCATGCGATCGATGGCGGAACCGGCGTGCTCATGGGCGGGCGGCCCTCCCACCTGCTGTCGCCCTCCGCGGCTTACGTGGTCGACAGTTACTCGCGGGTGGACCAGGTGCCAGTCAGCGTGCTGCGCGCCACCAGCGATGGCCGTGCCGTACTGGAACTGGAACGCGCCGACGCCCACGCGGTGCAGGCCGCCGGCTGGACGCCCCCGCAACGGGTGAGCGTCCTCGCCGCCGATGGCCACACCGAACTGCAGGCCACGGTCTATCTGCCGCCCGGCTACCGCGAGGACGGACGTCATCCGGTCATCGATGCGATGTACGGCGGACCGCACATCACCAATGCGCCGGTCGGTTTCGTCGAGGCCACCGCGACGATGAATCCGGTCGCGCGCGCCAGCCTGGCCCAGCTCGGCTTCGTGGTGGTGAGCATCGATGCGCGCGGCACGCCCGGACGCTCCAAGGCCTTCCACGATGCCAGCTTCCTGACCGCAGCCGATCTGCAGCTGGATGATCACGTCGCAGCGATCGGGGACCTGGCCAAACGCTTTCGGGGCATGGACCTGACACGGGTCGGCATCTACGGGCATTCCTTCGGCGGCTACAGCGCGGCGCGTGCCCTGCTGCGCCATCCGGCGTTCTACAAGGTCGGGGTGGCTTCGGCCGGCAGCCACAGCTTCCAGGGCATGTACGGTGGCGCGATCCACGGCATGGACCGCCTGGTCGGCGGCCAGCCGGTCTATGCCGACGGTACCGCGGTGCGCCCACAACCGGATGCGGTGCCCGCGCTGTTCCAGCCGCTGGCCAACGATGCCCTGGCCGACCGCCTGCAGGGCCGGCTGATGCTGGTCTACGGCGACCTGGACGAGAACGCGATGCCGGCCCTGACCCTGCAGCTGGCGCGCGCCCTCACGCTGGCCAACAAGGACTACGATCTGCTGTACCTGCCCAACCAGGACCACGAACTGTTCCGCAACGATGATTACTACATGCGCCGGATGTGGGATTACTTCGTCACCCATCTGATGGGTGCGACGCCGCCACCGTACCGGATCGGGGCGGCGGCTTTGCCATGAGGTGATGCGGGCCGCTCAGCGGTGGGTATCGGTATCGTCCGGCCCGCCCCCCATGGCACCACCGCCCATTCCTCCCATTCCTCCCATACCACCGCCACCGCCGCCTTTACCGCCCCCCTTGTCACCCGCATCGCCCTTGCCCTTCGCACCGGCCGAAGGTCGTGCCGGACCCTGGCGCGGGATGGCAACCGTGGTTGGAATCGGATCCAGGTCCAGTGCCTGACGGATGAAGTCGCGCAGCGACACCACCAGGTCGGCCGTAGGAACGACGCGGCCCTGGGCCATCTCGTTGGCGGCGTGCGCAGCCAGGCGCACCTGCTCATCCGTGCCCAGCAGCACGATGTCCGACAGGGCCGCTTCCACTGCATCACGGATCCGACGCGCACGCTCGCCACCGCTCTCGGCCTCCGCCGGCAGATGCAGCGCATCGCCTTCTTCGCTCCCCTCGGGCAGCGCGCGGAAATCGCGGCGATGGCGTGGATCGACATCGAGCGTGCCGGTGAACGATCCGCCGAGGACTTTGTAAGCCGCGATCAGCGTGCGCAGACGCTCGTTGATCTGGCGATTCTCACGCTCGCGGCGCTGCTGCATGGTCTGCATGACCAGCAGCCGGATGCCGACACCGATCAGGGTGATGACCGCCAGGCCGACCAGGGTCGAGAGCATGGCCTGCCAGGAGCTGAAATCGAGTCCGCGCATTGGAATGCTTCCAGAAGCCAACGGCCAGATTAGCAAGAGCGTGTGCGCGGCATCGTCAAGGCGGCGCCATGCTCAACCTGTGCAGTACTGCTCCAGCTGTACGATCCGGGCCTGATAGGCGTCTTCCAGGCAGGCCGCATCGCTGCACTGGTTGCGTCGATGCTGCAGCCACTGCCGCTGATCGGTGCGCAATGCGACCCGGTCACCCCCACATGCAGGTGCATCGGCATAGGCGCGCGCCATGCGAACGTCCAGCGCTGCCAGGATGGGGTGCGTGCATAGCAGGTGTTCGGCAGGATGGCTCGCCCGCGCGCAGTCGAAGCTGGGCCGCGCCGCGGCTTCGTCAGCCTCCCGGGCCATGCGTGCCATCATGCCGGCGTAGCCGCCTTCATCTGCAGGCTCGGCCTGTACTGCGATCCGCTCGACGGCAGCGGGCCCACGCTGCGGATCACTGGACACTGTGGATTCCGAGCCCAGGTCGAAGCCATCGATCGTCGCCGCCATCGGAGTCGCTTCGGAGTCGGGATCGACGTCGCTCAGCTCTGGCACGCTGACCTCCCTGGGGAGGCCATCGGCCGCAGCCACGTTACGTCGCCGCTTCTCGTTTTCGGCAGCCACAGCAGCAAGTTCCGAAAGTTCGTTGGGCGTCACCAGGAACTGGCCCGCCGCCAGGCCGTAGGTGACTTCGATATTGTTCATCACAATACGCCGCCACCACCCGGGGCGATCCTGTTCATTGCGGTCTATCACACGCTGCAGTGCCTGCCGGGCAGCCGCATAGGCCTGCGGATCCTGCTCGGGAATCTGTGCGTAGGCATCTTCCAGGCGATCAAGCATCAACTGCGTGGCAGCGACGTTGTACTTGACGCGCATGGCAACGCACTTTGTCGTCGCCCCCGCACCGAAACACTCGGATCGGAACTCCATCGCCAGCATGTCCAGGCGAATCGCCCGACCCTGCTGGCAACCAGCAAGCACGACTACCAGCACAACCAACAGAATTTTCTTCAATGCGTTTCCCCTGATGCGTCCAATGCTTGATGACCTGCGACAGCCGCCATTCCGCAGACATACTCCTCCATGCGCGGGCGATAATGCGAGATCGGGCCGAATACGTCACGTCAGGAGTTTCCCTACAAACTCCATGCGCAGGCGTTTGTTCCCTGCCGTTGACTTTAGGATATCCTTGCCCGCGAAAGGATACAGGGGGACGGCGTGGCCGCCGGAGCAGAACGAGGTGCCCATTGGCACCTGGATAATGAGTCGTGGGTGCAGGATGGAACCGGATTTTCTCTGGTCGCCATCGGCACTGCCGTGCCTCCACCTACACTGAGCGATCTGGACTATCTGTCTGGCGCGTATCGCATGCCCGATGGTGGTTATCTGCCGGGCAGCTTCCGGTTTTCTCCCTTTACCGGCCAACGGCTTGCGCGGCGCCCGGTGCAGCAGTGGCGGACCCCGTTTGGCGGGGATGACGGCGGACGCAGTTGCACCGCCGCCGTGACGGCCCCGCTACCCTCAACGCTTCAAGCGTTGTTCGATCAGCTGCAGCGAAGCGGCCAGTCAATGCAGGACGCCGCCGAGGTGATCAAGTCACCGCAGCCGAGTGGTCTGTTCTTCTTCACCAGCCGCGCTGGTGGGCATCGCGATGGGTTGTTCGCGGCGAGCCGTTCCGGCCAGCTTTCGCTGTGGCAGAACGGTCACCGCCATTGGGTGACGCTGGCACCCCGCGGTGTCTCACTCGGCCGCAGCCATCTTGAAACATGGGCGAATGCGACATTGACGCTGCCGCGCGACGATGGCCATCAGATGATCCTGGCGACCGACGCAGGTGCCGATTGCGTCAGCGTCGATGCGATGACGTTGAGCTACCAGATCGATCGCGCTGTCGGCCGCACCTTGGGTGCCCCCGGCCTGCTGGACGATATCGCCCTCGTGCCACAGGAACATGAGGGCCGATGGGGCCTTGCGATCCGTCGGCCCGGTGAAGCGTGGCAGCAGCAGCTGCTGATGCTGGACGCGCCCCTGCAGGTGCTTTCGGCGCCGATCAGCGATCCGGCGCACCGGAGCTTGTTCTGGATCGGCCCGCAGGGAGTGCTGAGCGTGCGTCTGGACGGCCAGGGCGACGCTTCCGCCCGCTGGCAGAGCTGGCCCGAGGGCTACCAGGCCAACCCGGTTCTGGGGCCTCCGTATCGCGATGGCGAAGGCTTCTGGCAGCTGCTGTACGACACCCGGGACAAAAAATGGATCGTCATCCGGCTGGACGCCGCCCTGCCCGAGCAGCGCGCCGCGCCGCGCGGATCCACCAGCACCGGCCGTACCAGTTTTCAGTTCAACGTGCGCCTGGAGCGCCCGTGGGACGAGTTCGATCATGACCTGTATACGGTGAGCCATGTGGTCTATCCGTTTCTGGACGTCGTCGAACCGCAGCTGATGCTGTCGCTCCACGCCCCGCTTCCGCAGCAGCGCAGCCTGCTGTCATTCTTCGAGAGCCAGGCCACCGTGCATGCGACATTCTGCCTGGAGCAGATTGGTGGTCGCGCACACACCTATGCCATGGACACGCCCTCACCCTGGAACGCGCAGTGGTTCGTTCACGATGACGCGCTGTGGCTGTGGGTGGACGCGCGCGGCACCCTGCTGCGTTGGAGCCTGCCGCAATGACCGGGTCCGTGTTGAAGCATCTGCTGGGCGTCGCGGTGGTGCTGGTCAGTAGCGTCGTTACGACTGTCGGGGCGGCCGAGCTGCGGCAGGCGGTCCTGGTGCAGAACTCCGGCTGGATGGAGCCGTTCTACGTCGATGCCGACTCCCCTTTCAAGCCGCTTGTTGCGCAGCTGGCCCAGGCGGCGGCTGGGCAGGGTGAGGTCGTGGTGGGCGCGTTCAACCAGTCCGACGCCACCCATCCCTCGCCGGAGTGGGTGTATCGCGGACCGGGAAACCACCCGGGGCTTGCCCAGGCGATGACGCGCCTGCAGATGGCGCGCAAAGGCAGCGGCGCGCTCGCCGATACCGACTTCAAGGAAGCGCTGCTCGGTGCGATCGAGGTGGGCCTGGAGGGCCGCCCGGGCATCATCTGGATCGTCACCAACAACAAAAACAGTCCCAACAACAGTACCGAGGTCGTGGCCCGCAATCGCGAGTTCTACGAGTTGCTGCACGGTGAGGACGTCATCAGCCGGATCGTTGCGTTCCCGCTGAAGATGCCGGTACAGGGGCAGCACTACCGCGCCAACGGCTTGATGCTGTACGCCCTGGCTTACGGCGAGCCGGCGTCGGCCGCGCTGGATGCAGTACTCGCGCAACCGGCTCTGACCAAACTGCTTCCCGAGGGACATGTGCGCCTCAAGCCGCTGACCGAAGCGGCCGTGCGCTTCAGCCCGACCGGCGTGACGGATTCGCCTGGCATCGCTGCTGGCCTCGCCGCCGACGGCCACACCCTCGTGCTGTCGTTCGACGCCAGCACGCAGGTGCGAACCGCACAGGTGCAGGGCCGGTTCGAGAATCTGTTCAATCCCTACCGCATCGTCAGTGCTGACACGTCGTTGGTGACGCCGCCGGCGATCGGCCTGCAGGGCGAGATGTCCACGCATTCGCTGCAGGCGCTGGATCCCGGCAAACAGAGCGACCCGTTGACCCTGCGTCTGTCGTTGCCCCCGCTGCCGTCGCAGTGGTCGCGTGAGGTGCTGCTGCGCAGCGGCTATGAACGGCGCGGGGCGATCGATATCCACCTGGACAACCAGCAGCTGGAAGTGTCGCCGCAGTTCCGCGCGCACATGGCCGACCTGTTCCCCGGTGATGCACTGCCCGAGGTCTTCCTTCCTCCCGTCACGGCCAATGCCTCGGTCACCCGGGTTCCGCTGCTGCTTCGGGTGCAGTACCCGGTGTGGCCGGCCGTGGTGGTGTATGGCGGCGGCCTGCTCGCGCTGATCGGTGCGCTGCTGTTTCTCGTGCTGGTGACCGGCGCGCGCAAAGCAACGGTGTGGATCGATGATCAGCCCCAGCACCTCCGGCTCAAACCGTTCACCACTACCGAAGTGCGCGACGCCAACGGCACGCACGTTGCCACGGTCCGACGCGGCGCGTTCAAGCCTCGTGTGAGCTGGGCCCAACCCGATACATCCATCCGCATCAACTAAGCGTTCCACCGCCAAGGACAGAGCATGAGCCAGAAGAGTTCCCTCCCCGCGCCAGTGACCGACCAGCCGGCCACCGCCACGCCGTCCGAACAAACCGCACCGGCGACAACAGCGGGAACACAGCAGCCAACCGCTACCTTCACCGGTGACTGGGACATCCAGGTCGGCGAGCAGACCAGCAGTCGCGATGCACTGATTGGTGGGGTAGTGCTGCTGGTGCTGGCCGTGCTGTTCTTCGTGGTGAAGAACACGTATGCCAACTGGCGGGTCAAGGAGCGCGTCGCGCCGAGTCGCGCCAATGCGTCGGGCTGGTTTCTGTTCATCGGTCTGATGGCCGTCGCCACCGTGACCGTGCTCGCCTTCGTCAACGCCGGGCGGTTCCTGGCGCCGTTGTATCTGGTGCCGATGAGCGCCCTGGCCGGCGTGTCGTTGATCGCCTGGCTCGCCACCTTCTCCGCCAAGCGTTGATCCAGAGGTCCGCCGCATGAACGATGCCACCGAAAGCACCTCCCTGCCCGGCCAGCCGCCGCAGGTAACCGAGAAGATCCGTCCGACGCTGTTCATCGCCCTCGGCGGCACCGGCATGAAGGTCAACATCCGTCTGCGCCGCCGCATTCTCAATGCGATCTGGGGCGGCAACGCGAAGGTCGAGAACGTCGCTGACTTCCCGGTGGCACAGTTCATCAACTTCGATCTGGATGCCGGAGAGGTCACCCAGGACGGCAAGTCGGTCAAGACCGATGTACTGGCGGAGCAGGTGGCCTTCACGCCCGAAGAGAAGATCATCGAGCGGCTGGATCTCAACAAGTACACACAATCCGACGACGAACTGCGGCGTCACCGGGAGGTAGCCGAGTGGTTCCCGCTCACGCCCGAGCGCATCCGCCTGCTGGGCGTGGACCCAAGCAAGGGCGCAGGCCAGATCCGTGCGCTGTCGCGTCTGTACTTCTTCGACAAGTATCCGGTCATCCGGGACAAGCTGCGTGACAAGATCGAAACGCTGCTGAGCAACATCGGCGCACGCGCGGACAAGCTCAAGAAGCTGGGGCTGGAAGTGGAGCCGGGCAAGGTGCGGGTGGTCATCACCGGTTCGGCGGCCGGCGGCACGGGCTCCGGGTCGTTCCTGGACATGGGCTATCTGGCCAAGGCGATCCTCAAGGAGAAGAATGTAGAGGGCAAGGTCGACCTGTACATGGTCCTTCCCGGCGGCTTCATCACCACCACCAACCCCGATCGTATCCAGGCCAACGGCTACGCCGCCTTGATGGAGCTTGAGACTGCACTGCGCGGCAATGTGCTTGTCAAGCATTGGGATGCCTCGGACAACCTGCATATCGACAGCCGTCCGTACGATGATGTGTACATCGTCGACAACACCAACGTGGCGATGGCCAAGACGAGTGAACAGGAGGACATCTACGAGATGCTCTCGGATGTGTTCTTTACCGATTTCACCTCGCAGGACTTCGCCAACCGCAAGCGTTCTGTGGCCGTCAACCAGAACCAGCACAAGATCCGCGCCTATTCGGTCCCGCTGCCGCAGGATTATGGTGACGATACGGAACTGCGCTTCACCGCCAGCTACTCCGGCGTCGGCCAGGCCGTACTTGATACCCAGGTGGAGGCGCGCCAGAACGTGCGCATGAACCGCCAGGTGCAGGCAATGCTCAAGGCGTTCTTCGGCATCGCCAATATCCAGGCCCCGGGCAACCGCCCCACCGATAAAGAGCGCGATGATTTCCTGCGCGAGCAGCTGGCGATCGTACCGCGTACCTTCACGGACATTCCGCAATTCCTCTCCCGCGGCGATCTGGCCACGCTCAACGGAGAGTTCACGCACTACCAGGTGGCTGATGATCTGTTGAAGGTGACCGGCGACGCCAGCATCGGCGCGCAGATCGAACAGAAGGTCGAGAATGCGTTCCAGCAGCTGATGCACGGCAGCGCTGACCGTGACCAATGGCCGCTGCACGTCCAGGATGTGATCAAGCAGCTTGAGCGCGACACCAAGGGCAACCGGGTAGACAGCGCCGACCGCAACCATGAAGTCCGCATCAAGGAAAACCGCCAGCGGGTGCTGCTCTCGATCACCGATGAGGCTGAACTGCCCGCGCAGATCTTCCGCCGGCTTGACGATGATGAGCGCGGTGGTCTGGACTACACACTGGCCTTGGTGGAGATGATCAAGGACCGGCTGGAGAACGAAGGCACCGGTATCGTTCCTGCGCTGGAACGCAATGCACAGCGCTTTGCCGAGATCTCCGAGAGGCTGCAGAACGCCGAGCTTGCGCGCGAGTTCGAACGCCTCAAGGAGACCACCGGCAAAGGCCTGCTCGCGCGGATCAGCGGCAAGGACAAGCAGGCCGAAACCGTGCTGGCGCAGATCAAGGAGACGATCCGGGACAGCCTGCTGTTCTACGTGCGCTCGGTCGCTTCGCGCGAGGCAGCCAACCTGCTGCGCGATGTCTCGGCCTGGCTGGGTGTCAAGGAAGCGGTCGATGCCCATGGTCGCCCGCTGTGGAGTGGCTTTGTGGGGCGCCTGCAGGACGGCCGCCAGTCGGTCGAGTCCCTGCTGCAGCACGTCGAACGTGATATCGGCAAGATCGAAGCGGCCATCGCCGAGAAGCATGCGACCCTGATCGCACTCAAGGCGCCGCAGGATGAAGAGCAGCCGGCCATCGATCCGGCCGAATTCCGTCAGTGGGCCAAGGAGGCGTTCAAGGACTTCGGTGGCTCGCAGACGCTGTTCCAGAAGCTGCTCAGCGACGAAGGCGCCCAGGAAGTGCTGGGCAAGCTGCGCAACAAGGCCGTGGCACAGTTGCCCCAGGCCGATACCCGTACCCAGACCGATCCGCTGATGCAGGCGCTGGCCGCGCTTACTCCCGAGCAGTTGCGCGAGACCTTCCGCCTGCTGCTGCAGCGCGCGATGCCATGGGTGCCGTTGAACCTCAATGGTGGCTTCGACATTTCCAAGGACCGCTATACCTGCCTGGTCGGGGTAAAGGATGCACGCCTGTTCCGCCGCCAGTACGGCGCGCTGCTGGAGCAGGCCGTGCCCCAGGGTACCGGCATGACCGCCAGCCAGATCGACTTCGTCGAGTCCGGCATTCCCGGCAAGCTGATCTGCTTCACCGAGCTGTCCGGCTTCCCGGTACCGGCACTGACGCCACTGCCGACTTACCAGGCCGCGTACCGCAAAGAGGCGGCGCGTATTCCGCTGCACATCCACAAGCGGGTCAGCCAGTTCGTGCAGCCCATCCAGTTCACCCAGGGCCAGTACCGGCAGTTTGCTGAGGATTTCAAGGTATACCTGCATGCCCTCGGCCTGGGAGTGCTCAAGCGCCGTGCCGATGGCAAGTACGAAATCACGCTGGAAGGCGACGGCTTCAGCATCGGCGATGAATTCTCCGTGCGGCAAAGTGGTCTGGACGGCAATGACAAGCGCAACATCGAAGAGCAGCTTCGTCAGCGCTCGGCCAATGTGCGCGACCCGCTGCAGCTCGCACTGCTGGCTCAGCTTTTCCGGCATTACGCCACCGTGGCCTACAAGCCGATCAAGCAGGAAGATCAGCAGGGTCGCGAGAGCTTGAAGAAGCGCTTCCCCTACAAGCTGAGCGAAATGCTGGCCACCGACTATCGGCAGAAGCTGGTGCAGGCCGCCGGCGACGACGCCGACCGGATCGAAGAACGCGCCCGTGCCTTGTTTGACGCCTGGACACAGCCGGTTACCGGCTCGTCGGCGGATGTCTACGCTGACGAGGTCGCCGCCGACCGGGGCGATAAGCGGCAGGTGAATGATGCCTTCGCCCAGATGCTCGGCGCTACGTCCCTTGCCGGCGCGGGCATGGCGGGGCAGGCCCCGGGTGCGGTACCGCCCCCTCCCCCGCAGGGCAGCCTGCCTGGCGCCCCTCCGCCGCCGCCACCGATGGTCGATTACAGCTACTACGTCGGCTACAACAACCAGTCGCTGGGACCGTACACGGTTCAGCAGCTGCAGCAGTTCGTGGGCACCGGCAACATCAACCGCAACAGCCTGCTCTGGCGCGAAGGCATCGAGTGGAGCGCAGCCGGTGCACTGCCGGAGCTGGGCCATCTGTTCGCCCTTCCATCGGCCCCGCAACCGCCGGCTCCCCCGCCGCCACCCTCCGGGTACTGAGGGCGCATCACCGCAATGACTGACGCCACCGCCGCCTCCCCGATCTGCTGTGTCAACGACCAGTGCATGAAGCCTCTGCCGGGGGAGGTGCGCTTCTGCCCGTTCTGTGGCGTGTCCGCGCCTGAGGTGGTGACGCCGCCTGTGGTGACGCCGCCGGTCGCGGGCCCCGTCGCGGCCCCGGCCGCGGCCGTACCGCCGCCCCCGATTCCTGCGGCACCCTCGCCAGCGGCGCCGGCAGGGGTGGAATCAGCGCCTCCACCCGCCCCTGCGGCACCGCCCTCACCTCCGCAAGCGCCACCTGCACCGGGATCGAAGCGCTCGGCCAAGCCCCCTACGCCTGCTGCGCCGATCTCACCTGCGCCCGTTCATCGACCGCGCTCACGCGTGCCGCTGGTGCTGGTCTGCCTGGTACTGGGCGGGGTGTTCTGGACGATCTTCCTGCGCGATCGAGGCGCGCCGCCAACCGTTCCGGCCGGCCGCATCGAGCAGCATCGTACGGCTGTGGAATCATGCCTCGCGCGCGCAGACCTGGCCTGTGCGCGCATCGCCTTGCTGGACATGCAACGCGAGCTGCCGGGTGACGAAAACTGGCGCGACCTGCAGGTGCGGGTGACCGCATTGGAAACCAACCTTGCCAAGCAGGCCGAACCAGCGCTTCCCACCCGCGCCGCTGCACCGGCACCGGCACCGTCGCCGACCGACGTACCCGAACCGGTAAACACCCAGATTGCGCCGACGCCACCGGCACCTGCGTCGGTCCCGGACCGGGCCGCCCAGGTAGATGCGGCGTCGCGCGAGCGTGCTCCCGTACGCTATCCGCCGGAGGCAGTGCGTGCGGGTGCACGCGGCAACGTTCTGCTTACCATCGAGGTTGCCGAAGACGGCACTGCAACGGCCATCTCGGTGACACGCACAAGTCGGGAGCGGTCACTGGACCGTGCCGCGCTGGACGCCGCGCGTCGCTGGCGTTATCTACCAGCGATCCGGGATGGCCGCGCGTATGCCAGCGCGATACAGCTGGAGGTGAACTTCAGCCCGGACGCGGGTAACCCCTCAGACATGGCCGACCTGCGCCAACCTGACAACAGCTACCCACCCAAAGCGCCGACGATCGCGCCGCCGGCAGCAGCGCCTGAGGCCGGCTTGCTGAGCAAGGCCCGGGCTGAATTGCAGCAAGGCCGTTACGACGTCGCGGTGGCCTTGGGCGAATCGGCACTGCAGGTCAATCCCGATTCAGCAGCTGCCCGCTCGCTCATCCGCCAGGCAAAGGCAGAGCGTGACCGTGTCATGCGCGAAACCACCATTGAATGATGCCCGCCCCACTTCCCACCAGGTGTTGACCATGAAAAAGGAATATTTCGCCCCCGCCTCGCTCGGCAAGGTGCTGTTGATCGGCCTCGCTACCGCCGGCACGCTTACCGGTTGCACCACGGGCAATCAGATGACCCGGTCGGACTGGGGCAAGTGTCTGGGCGCGATCGCGCTGGGCACCGGTGCTGGCGCGCTGGTCAACGGAGAGAAGGGTGCCTATGTCGGCGCCGCGGCGGGCATCGCCGCCTGCTTCGTGATCAACGCACAAAGCCGCCGCACCCGCAGCGCGGCCCAGGTGGAGTCGGACTATCGGTCGCGTTACTCGCAGCTGCCGGAGTCTGCCGAGGTCGTGCATTACCAGACCAGCCTTCCCGGCAACAGCGTACGGCGTGGTGAACCGCTGAAGATCGTATCCAACATCGAAGCGGTCAGTGGTCGCCAGCAGCCGATCCGCGAGGTCAAGGAACAGATCCGGATTTACGAACCCGGCCAGTCCGAGCCGTTCAAGACCGGTGAAAAGATCGCCAGCGAGAGTGCAGGCAGCGGTGCATACGAGAACACCTTCACGGTGACCTTCCCGTCCAACATGCCCCAGGGTCGCTACAGCATCCAGACCGACGTGTTCGTCAATGGCGAACGGCTGGACAAGGGCAGCAACCAGATCCAGGTGGTCTATGACGGCGAGCGCCTGATGCGCGAGTTCGCCACGATCGCGGCGCGCTGATGATGCCGGGGTGCCCCTCCGGGCGCCCTGTTTCCTTCTGAGGGACGACCACCCGGCCACGTGCCGGGTTCGGCGATGAACGCATCGCATGGCATCCCACCATGCCGCTCCCGCCCTCAGGCAGGAGCAGCACGTTGCAACGCCTTACTTGCGGGCGCGCTTGGCCGGTGCCTTGCGGGCAACCGGCTTGGCGGCGGCCCGCTTGGCGGGCGCAGCCTTGCGGGCCGGGGCCTTCTTGGCCACAGCCTTCTTGGCGGTAGCGACCTTCTTGCCGACGGTCTTCTTGGCGGCCGCGGTCTTCTTGGTCACGGCCTTCTTGGCGGTGGCGACCTTCCTGCCAACCGACTTGCGGGCGACGGCGGTCTTCTTGCCGGCCACCTTCTTGGCGGTCGCGGTCTTCCTGGTCACGGTCTTCTTGGCGGTCGCCGACTTCTTGGCAACGGCCTTCTTGGCCGTGGCGACCTTCTTGCCGACGGTCTTCTTGGCGACGGCGGTCTTCTTGCCAGCCACCTTCTTGACCGCTGCGGTCTTCTTGGTCACGGCCTTCTTGGCGGTCGCCGACTTCCTGGCAACAGCGGTCTTGGCAGCGGCGACCTTCTTGCCGACGGTCTTCTTGGCGGCAGCGGTCTTCTTGGTCACGGCCTTCTTGGCAGTCGCGGTCTTCTTGGCGACAGCCTTCTTGGCGGTGGCGACCTTCTTGGTCACGGTCTTCTTGGCAGCGGCGGCCTTCTTGGTCACGGCCTTCTTGGCGGTCGTGGCCTTCTTGCCGGCAGCCTTGGTGGTCTTGGTCACGGCCTTTTCAGCGGCGGCCTTCTTCTTGGCGACCTGCTTCTTGATGGCGGTGGCTTCAGCCTTGGCGTTCTTCTTGGCCGCTTCCAGCTTCTGCTTGGCGGTGGCCAGGGTCTTGCCGACCGACTTGGCCGCCTTGTCAGCCTTCTTGGCGACGGTCTTCTCGACCTTGGTCACGGCCTTCTTGACCTTGGCGACCTGGGTGGTGGCAGCCTTGCGTGCGCGCTTGGCGGTCTTCTTCACCGAAGCCACTGCATCCTCCGCAACGTGTGCGATGGTCTCGCCGACGTTGGTGGCGGTTTCTTTTGCATCTTCGACGGTCTGCGAGAGAACCGTGGTCACACCATTACCGTTGCTCATTGAGTGCCTCCTGAGGGGCCTGGTTAGTCAAATCGCTGGCGATGCTATACCGGCGCGGTCCATCGTGGAACGGTCTTGATGCGATGCTCGTGCCAAGCCGACAGTAGCACCCCCATCGTCGGCAGCAAGCAACGCACCAACCTCTTGCACGAAACCCCTTGAAAACAGCGTCGGCGCTCCAGCGCGTGGCGCACGCGATGTGTCTCGATGCGCATGTCGGCTGCATTCAATGCGCCCATGATTGATCGTCGCACTTGATCCATTCCCTGCCCTCGTACCCGGCATTTGCGCTGGTTTCGATGACGCGGATGCGCCCTGCAGGCGCACGACCAGCGTTGCTTTGGACGTCGCCGAGCGCACTGCACCGCCCTGCTTGGCACCTCGCCACCGGCCGATTTCGGCACCGCCATCCGTGCCCAGGCTGCGTCACCGGATGGCCGACGACGCGGCGAATTTCATCCCGGGTTTAGCCGATTGCGGACACACTCATTCAGGTTGAATTACCGTATACGTGTTTTCCCTGCCCCGTCCCCTCCGACACGGAACCGCCGGACCATGCGACCGCTCCCGACCCTGCTCACGCTCGCCCTCGCCGCTGCCTTCGGCGGGTTCACCGCCACGGCCATCAACGCGCACCTGGACAACCGTGCCGAGGCGGCGCCGGCCGCATACACCATCCCGACCACAGCGGCGCTGCCCGCAGCGGTTGCCGGCCAGGCGGTGCCGTCGCTGGCACCGATGCTGGAACGGGTGATGCCGGCCGTGGTCAGCGTCAACACCAAGCAGGTGGTGCGCGTGCGCAACCCCTACTTCAACGACCCGTTCTTCCGCCGCCTGTTCCCCGAAGTGCCGCAGGAACGCATCAACGAATCGCTGGGCTCTGGCGTCATCATCGATGCCGCCGAAGGGCTGGTGTTGACCAACCACCATGTGATCGACAACGCCGACGACGTGCAGGTGACCCTGGCCGACGGGCGGACGGTGAAGGCTGAATTCATCGGCTCCGATGCCGATACCGATGTCGCGTTGATCCGCATTCCGACCGGCAACCTGACCGAGATCAAGCTCGGCGACAGCGCCCAGCTGCGCGTGGGCGACTTCGTGGTGGCGATCGGCAATCCGTTCGGTTTCAGCCAGACGGTCACCTCCGGCATCGTCTCGGCGGTGGGACGCAGCGGCATCCGCGGGCTGGGCTACCAGAACTTCATCCAGACCGATGCCTCGATCAACCCGGGCAATTCCGGCGGTGCGCTGGTCAATCTGCAGGGTCAGCTGGTCGGCATCAATACCGCCAGCTTCAATCCGCAGGGCAGCATGGCCGGCAACATCGGCCTGGGCCTGGCGATCCCTTCCAACCTGGCGCGCGATGTGGTCGACCAGCTGGTCAAACACGGCGTGGTGGTGCGTGGCACGCTCGGCATCGAGGCGCAGAACCTGACCCAGCAGATCGCGCAGGGCCTGGGCCTGACCGAGACGCGGGGCGCGCTGGTGACCCGCGTGCTGGCCGGGTCCAGTGCCGCGGCCGCCGGGCTCAAGCCGGGCGACGTGGTGGTGTCGGCCAACGGCCAGCGCGTGGACAGCGCGCAGGCGCTGCACAACGTGGAAGGCCTGCAGCCGGTCGGCAGTACGCTGACCCTGGACGTGCGCCGCGAGGGCAAGCCGCTGCAGATCAAGGCCACGCTGAAGGAACAGGCACGCGCGGTCACCGGCGAGTCGCTCGATCCGCGCCTGGGCGGGGCCACCTTCGTCGACCTGCCCGAATCGCTGCGCCAGGCCGGTGTCAGCGGGGTATTGGTCAGTGACGTCAAACGCGGCAGCCGCGCGGCAGCCTCCGGGCTGGCGCAGGGTGACGTGATCACCGCGGCAACGGCAGGTGAGTTTGCCGACCTCGCCAGCTGGCGCGCCAACTTCCAGCAGCGCCCGGCACAGTTGGTCCTCAGGATCATCCGTGGCAATGGCGGCGGCCAGCTGGTGATGCGCTGAACGCGGCGTCAGCCGTAACGTCGCTTACACCCGGCCGATGCTATTACCTTGTGTTCGTTGCCGTCGGATCGTCCGCGGTCACCTTCCCCATCGCATAGCAGGAGATACACGATGAGCCCTACCAATACCGAGAATCTGAAGGAACACCTGGGCGAAGCCGGCTCGCACCTGAAGTCGGCGGCCACCGCTGCCGGCGGTGCGATCAAGGGCGCCACCGGCGCTGCCGGTGATGAGCTGCGCATCGGCAAGGCCAACGTCAAGGCCGAACTGTCCGATACCGCGCTCTCCGGCCTGGCCGCGGCCGAGTTCGGCGGTGCCGCCGCCAAGGAACAGGTTGATGCACTGATGGACAAGGGCAAGGACCTTGTCGACAGCGCCGCTGAACTGATCCGTGAGCGTCCGCTGGCGTCGTTCGGCGTGGCCTTCGCAGCCGGCTGGATCATCGCCAAGCTGGCCCGCAGCGGCGGCGACAAGTAAGCAGCGGCGTGAGCGATCAAGCCCAGTCGAGCGCTGCCGGTGGCGCGGATATCCCGCCACCGGACAGCGGTGAAAAAGCACCGCGCCTGGACGAGAGCATCCGCCAGGTCGGTGAGGCCGGCCGTGAGACCGTCGATTCGGCCAAGCACACCCTGCGCTCCCTGCGACGGTTGGCTTCGGCCGACTTCGCACTGGCGCGCAGCGCATTTGGCCGGGCATTGGCCTGGGCGGGCGTGGCCATCGTGTTCGGCGCGTCGGCCTGGTTGTTGCTGGCCGGCACGCTGATCGCCCTGATGCAGCGCTGGGGCCTGTCCTGGTTCCATTCGCTGTTGATCACCTCGATCGTCAGCCTGCTGGTGACCGGCTACGCGATGTGGCGGGTGTCGTTCTTCTTCCGCCATACCGGCATGCATGCCACCCGCCGCCAGCTGTCGCGGTTGGGGCTGTATGACGAGCCCAGCGAGGAAGATCCCGATGCCGACGTCGATACCACGGGGGTGAAGCGATGAACTTCGAAGCCTTGCGGCAACGCGTCCAGCGCGCCGAGCTGGTGGTGGCGGTGCGGGTCGAGAAGACCCGCAGCAGCTGGTCCACCCTCAGCACCGTCTGGCGGACCGGATGGACGCCGCTGCGCATCATCACCGTGGGTCTGGCCGGCGGTTTCCTGGCCGGCAAGCTGGAGCCCACCGGCCTGGGCGCGAAGGTGCAGGGCGCGCGGTGGCTGCAGATGATCGGCTCGGTCTCCAATCTGGTGGCCAGTACCCAGGCCGCGTTCGCCTCGATGCAGGCCAGCGAAGCGGCCGATACCGCCGAGCAGGCTGCTGACAAGGTGGATGAGGCCACCGATGAGGCGCCGCGTCAGGCGGCTCCGGCTCCGAGGCCTGCGGCCCCGGCAACGCCACGGCTCAACCCGGAACGGCGTGCCGAACCGGCCTCGCCGCATCAGCCGCAACCGGCCGAAGCGGCCACGGACCTGTCCGAACGCTGATCGCAGTGCGGTCGGCAGCAACATCCGAAGGCCCTGCGGCACCCGCCGCGGGGCCTTTCTTCGTCTGCACGTACCCCACACGCCATGCGCACCCGGCTTGCCCAATAATGGCGCTCCTTTCCCGTGTGCGATCCGAATGAGCGTCCCGGTTCCCCCTTCTGCCGAAGCCGTCGTCGCACCGCCTGCGCCGCGCCCGCGCGCGCCGATGTCGCTGGTGATCCTGGCCACCCTGGCGGTGGCCTTTACCCTGTGGGCGGCACAGGACGTGGTGCTGCCGATCCTGCTGGCCATGTTCTTCGCACTGGTCGGCAACCCGATCCTGCGGATGCTGCAGAAGATCTGGATTCCCCGGTTTCTCGGCGCGGTGCTGGTGCTCGGCGTCGGCCTGAGTGGTGCCGCCGCGCTCGGCGTGCAGCTGGTCGGCCCGGCGATGGAATGGGCCCAGGAAGCACCGCAGCAGCTGCGCAAGGTCGCCCGCCAGGTGCAGAACCTGACCAAGCCGGTGCAGCAGGCCAACCAGGCCGCCGAGAACTTCGCGCGCGTCGCCGGTGGCGAAGGCAGCCGCCGCGTGCAGATCGTGCGCACCCAGCTCGATGATCCCTACAAGGTGCTGACCCGCGCGCCACGCCTGGCCGCCTCGGTGCTGGCGGTGGTGCTGTTGACCCTGTTCTTCATGATCTACGGGCAGAACCTGCAGAAGCATGCCATCGCGCTGTTCCCCAGCCGCCAGCAGCAACGTTTCACCACGGACATCCTGCGCTCGATCGAGCGCGAGGTTTCCCGATACGTCCTCACCATCACCGTGATCAACACGCTGGTAGGCCTGGTGTTCTCCGGCATCCTGCTGCTGCTCGGCATTTCGCTGCAGGAGGCGCTGCTATGGGGCACCGTGGCGGCCCTGCTGAACTTCGCGCCCTACGTCGGCCCGCTGATCGGCGTGGCCCTGATGCTGCTGATGGGGTTCGTGGAGTTCAGCGATCCCTTCAAAGCACTACTGCCCGCGGCCTGCTACCTCGCGCTGCACACCATCGAAGGCCAGGTGGTGACCCCGATCGTACTGGGCCGGCAGATGGCGATCTCGCCGCTGATCCTGATCCTGGCGCTGATGGTGTTCGGCTGGCTGTGGGGCATGGTCGGCCTGCTGCTGGCGGTGCCGTTGCTGGTCTGCATCAAGCTGGTGCTGGCGCGGCTGGATGGCACCCAGGGCTGGGCCAAGCTGCTGGAATAAGCCGTCAAGGCCAAGGGTACGGCTGGCTGCGCGATCCCCGGTGGTGCCAGAATACCGGCACCTTTTCGGATGGATCCCGGCCCTGATGTCTTCCCTCGCTACCCGTTGCCTGGCCCTCGCCGGCCTTGTCACCCTCGCTGCCCCGACGTTGGCCGCTCCCCCACCCAGCCCCGAGGTGGCCAGCCGCCAGCTGGTCGAGGCGGTCACCTGCAAGCGCCACCTGACGCCTGCGCAGTTCGCCGCGGTGGCGAAGGTGCTCAAGCCGACCGAGCTGCAGGCGTACGGCGAACTGTCCGATGGCGAGTATGCGCTGACCACGCCGCTGCTCGTGCTGGGCCAGCCAGTGAACCGCCTGCACCTGTACGACGGTGCCAACGGCGAGGACAGCATCGACAGCTATACCGCCTACTTCAGCACAGCCGGTATCGAACAGATCGCAGCGCTGGCGAAGATTCCGCGCAACGAAGCCGGCGACTACACCCTGGAGGTGGGCCGCCACGACCTGAGCGTGCGGCAGGACGAGGGCCAGGCCTCCATCGCCTGCTCCTACGACCTGCGCTGAAGCACCTCACCTCGGCGCCTGCGCGCGCCATGAAAGCCCGCGCGCGCAGGCGTAGAATGGCGGGGTGAATTTCCCCGTCCAAGCCATCACCCTCGACCTCGACGACACCTTGTGGCCGTTCGCCCCCATCGGCGCCCGCATCGACCAGGTGTTGTACGAGTGGATGCTCCAGCACAGCCCCGCCACCGCCGCGATGTACCCGGTGGCGGCGATGCGCGAACTGCGCGAGCGCTCCTTCCATGACAACCCGCACCTGCACTACGACCTGAGCGCGCTGCGCCGGTTGACGCTGAGCGAGGCGCTGGAGAAAAGCGGCGCCGATCCGGCCCTGCTGGAACCTGCCTACGAGGCGTTCTACGCCGCGCGCAACCAGGTCGAGTTCTATCCGGATGCGATGGACGCGCTGGCCCGGATCGCCGCACGCGTGCCGGTCGCCGCCCTCAGCAACGGCAATGCCGACCTGCAGCGCATCGGCGTGTCCCACCATTTCACCTTCCAGCTCGGCTCGCGCGAGCACGGCGCGGCCAAGCCCGCAGCGAGCATCTTCCATGCGGCCTGCGAGCGCCTCGCGGTGGCCCCTGCCCACGTGCTGCACGTCGGCGACCACGCCGAGATGGACGTGGTCGGGGCGATGCAGGCCGGCCTGCGCGGCTGCTGGATCAACCGCGAAGAACACCCCTGGACCCACCCTTCACTGCAGCCCGATCTGCAGTTCGACACCCTGACCGGGCTGGCCGACTGGCTGGATGCGAACGCATCCGCCCAGCACGCGTAAGCCGCCGCCCAAGGAGCACTCGAGTCCCATGTCCCAGATCAACGGTTTCACGTCCGACACCTCGCATGCGCTGCCGCTGCATGTGATGACCCGCGAGCAGTACGCCGGCTGGCGTGCGCAGCAATCCGACGCGCTCGGCGCGTGGCTGGACGCGCAGCGCTTCAACGGCAGCGGTGGCAGCGTGGTGCTGCTGCCGGGCGAGCACGGCCTGGCCGGCGCGATCGTCGGTGTTGGCGACCCGGGGGATGTCTACAGCTACGCGCACGCGCCGTTCGCGCTGCCGGAAGGCACTGTCTGGACACTGGCGGATGCACTGGCGCCGGAGATCGAGACCCTGCTGCAGATCGGCTGGGGCCTGGGCAGCTACCGCTTCGCGCGCTACCGAACGCCCAACCGCGCGCCGGCCCAGCTGGCTGCCACGCCTTCGGCCGAAGTGCGCGATGTGATCATCGCCAGCCTGCGCGTGCGCGACTGGGTCAACACCCCGACCGAGGACATGGGTCCGCAGCAGCTGGAAGATGCCGCGCGCGAACTGGCCACCGCGCATGGTGCGCAGATCGACGTGATCACCGGCGATGCGCTGCTGGAGCAGAACTTCCCGTCCATCCACGCCGTGGGCCGCGCCTCGCATCGCGCGCCCCGCCTGATCGTGCTGCGCTGGGGCAACGCAGGCCAGCCGCACGTGGCGCTGGTCGGCAAGGGCGTGTGCTTTGACACCGGCGGGCTGGACATCAAGCCGGGTGACGGCATGCGCAACATGAAAAAGGACATGGGCGGCGCCGCGCACGCACTGGGCCTGGCCGGCCTGATCATGGCCCAGCAGTTGCCGGTGCAGCTGACCCTGCTGATCCCGGCGGTGGAAAACGCGATCGGTCCGGATGCGTTCCGCCCGGGCGAAGTGATCGCCACCCGCAAGGGCCTGAGCATCGAGATCGACAACACCGATGCAGAAGGGCGCGTGATCCTCGCCGATGCGCTGACCTACGCCAGCGAGCAGCAGCCGGAGATCGTGCTCGATTTCGCCACCCTGACCGGCGCGGCCCGCATCGCGCTGGGCCCGGACCTGCCGGCACTGTTCAGCAACGACGACACCCTGGCCCAGCAGTGGCTGCAGGCCGGTGAATCGGTGCGCGATCCGGTCTGGCGCATGCCGCTGTGGCGCCCGTACCTGCGCTACCTGCACAGCAACATCGCGGATCTGGCCAACGCCGGTTCGCGCATGGCCGGCTCGGTCACCGCCGCGCTGTACCTGGAGCGGTTCATCGCCGAAGGCCAGACCTGGGCGCATCTGGATGTCTACGCCTGGAACGACGGCGAACGCCCGGGCCGTCCGGCCGGTGGCGAAGCGCTGGCGCTGCGTTCGGCGTGGGCGATGCTGAAGACGCGGTACGCCTGAGGCTGCACCGGCTAGTACCCGGTACGCGCTGTTCCCACGATCCCCGCTCCGGCGGGGATCGTCGTTTCTGCAGAGTTGGCGAAAATGTGAATATCGGCCTGCGCCGGGTTCTGACACCATGCTCCTGTCGCCCACCCACACACATCGTGAAGGCAGGAATCCGGACATGTCGCTCTTCGGCTATACCCGCGCTGGTCGCGAACCGGGCGCTCCACGCCCTCAGTCACCGCTGCTGTGGATCGCGCTGATCGCCCTGATCTCGGGTGGCCTGGTGCTGGCCTTCGCCTGGCTGGCCGGCTGGATCGGCCGCGACCGCGTCACCGCGCAGACCTTCACCGATGCCATCGAGGCGACCGGCCCCCCGCAGCCCGGCTTCCGCCGCGCGCATACCAAGGGGGTCTGCGTCAGCGGTGTGTTCCAGGGCACGCCGGAAGGCGCGGCGCTGAGTTCGGCCCGCGTGTTCCGGCAGCGCCAGGTACCGGTGTTGGGCCGCCTGTCGATCGGCGGCGGCGACCCGCATGGCGCCGACAACAAGGCCCGCGTGCGCAGCATGGCGCTGCAGCTGGTCAGCGACGATGGGCAGGAATGGCGCATGGCGATGAACAGCTTCCCGTTCTTCGCGGTGCCCACCGCCGAGGCCTTCCTGGAACAGACCCGCGCCGGCACGCCGGACCCGGCCACCGGTAAACCGGACCCGGCAAAGATGGCCGCCGTGCTGGAGAAGTACCCCTCCGCGCGTGCCTTCCAGCAGTGGGCCAAGACCGCCCCGTGGTCGAACAGCTGGGCCAACACCCCCTACAACGGCGTCAACAGTTTTCGTTTCACCGCCGCCGATGGCAGCCACCACTTCGTGCGCTGGAGCATGCGCCCACAGGCGCCCTTCGAGGACATGACGCCGGAACAGCGCGCGCAGTCCGACGATGATTTCCTCAGTGAGGAGTTCGCGCAGCGGCTGGCACAGGGCCCGGTGCGCTGGGACATGTGGGTGACGATCGCCAACGACGGCGACCCGATCAATGACCCCTCGCAGGTGTGGCCGGAAGACCGCCGCCAGGTGAAGGCCGGCACGCTGACCCTGAGCAGCATGCAGCCGCAGGCCACCGGTGCCTGCCGCGACCTCAACTACGATCCGCTGATCCTGCCCAGCGGCGTGGCCGGCACGGATGATCCGATCCTGGCCGCACGCTCGGCGGTGTATTCGCAATCGTTCAATCGCCGCGAGCGCGAAATCGCCAGCGGCAAAGCGCCCGCCGCCACGGGCAAGGAAGGTGCGCGATGAACCGTGATGCCGGCCATTTCAATCTCCTCGCGCGCATCCTGCACTGGCTGATGGCGGCGATGATCCTGACCATGCTGTTCGTCGGCGTGACCATGGTCGCGTCACTGCACTGGCGGCCGATGCTGATCGACCTGCATCGGCCACTCGGCATCGCCATCCTGCTGCTGGTGCTGGTGCGCCTGTACAACCGCCTGCGGCATCGCCCGCCGCCGCTGCCGGCCGACCTGCCCGCCTGGCAGGCCGCGGCGGCGCATGCCTCGCACTGGGTGCTGTACGGGCTGATGCTGGCCATGCCGCTGGTCGGCTGGGGCATGCTCTCTGCCGGCGGCTACCCGATCGTGATGGGCGGCGGCGTGCACCTGCCCGCGATCCTGCCGCACAACCCGGCGCTGTACGCGGCGCTGCGCAATGCGCACAGCCTGCTCGCCTATGTGCTGTTCGCCACGGTGGTGATGCATCTGTCAGCCGCGCTGTTCCACCTGTGGGTGCGCCGCGATGGCGTGTTCCAGGCGATGGCGAAGGGGCCGGGCCGCACCTCCCCCACCGACACCGATCCCCGGTAGCCACCGACCGTTGGTCGGTGGTATCGGATCGCATGCATCGCTGGCACCCCGGTAGTGCCGGCCGCTGGCCGGCTCCCGTTGTTCTCGACAGAGAGGATGCAGAGCCGGCCAGCGGCCGGCACTACAGCCAGCCTTTCTGCCGCGCCAGCCGATACGCCTCGATGCGGTTGGCCACGCCGAGCTTGCCGATGCATTCGGACAGGTAGTTGCGCACCGTCCCGTGCGAGAGCCCGAGCTGGGTGGCGATCTCGCTGGCCGAGCGGCCGTCGCCGGACAGGCGCAGCACCTGGCGCTCGCGGTCGTTGAGCGGATCGGCCTGCGACCAGGCATCCAGCGCCAGCTGCGGATCGATCGCGCGGCCGCCGTGCTGCACCTGGCGCAGTGCATCGGCCAGGCGTTCGGCCGGGGCATCCTTGAGCAGATAGCCGCAGACGCCGGCATCCAGCGCGCGGCGCAGGAAGCCGGAGCGCGCGAAGGTGGTGACGATCACGACCTTGATCGGCAGGCCCTGGCGGGCGATCCGCTGCGCCAGTTCCAGCCCGGACAGACCGGGCATTTCGATATCGGTGACCAGGATGTCCGGCTGCAGCTGCTGCAGCATCCGCCACGCGGCTTCGCCATCGGCGGCGCTGCCCAGCACCTCGATGTCCGGCTCCAGCCCGAGCAGCGCGGACAAGGCGCCGCGCACCATCGCCTGGTCTTCGGCGAGCACGATGCGGATCATGATGCACCCCCGGCAGGCAGCGACGGCGCTGTCGGCACCTCCACCGGCGCCACCACGGCGGTGGTCGCGGCCGGCAAGGTGACCCGCACCGTCACGCAGGTGCCCTCCCCTTTTGCGGACTGCACCGCCAGGGTGCCACGCAGTGCAGCGACGCGTTCGCGCATCCCGGTCAGGCCGTTGCCATCGACGTGGGCACCGCCGCGCCCGTCATCACGGATCTGCATCAACAGACTGCGCCCGTCCTGCTCGAAGGTGATCCACGCCTGCCGCGCCTGTGCATGACGGGCGACATTGGTCACCGCCTCGCGCAGCACCAGCGACAGCGCCCGCTCCGTATCGACCGGCATCGGCGGCGGTGGCGCGTAGTGCAGATGCACATGCTGGTACTCCAGCAGCAACCGCGCCGAGGCGAGTTCGGCCGCCAGATCGCTGGCGCGGATACCGGTGACTGCACTGCGCACTTCGGCCAGCGCCTGCCGCGCGATCGTTTCAGCCTCGTCCACTTCGCGGCGCGAGCCGGCTGGATCGCGGTCGGCCAGCTTGCGCGAGAGCTCAAGCTTCAAGGTGATCAAGGACAGCGTATGCCCCAGCAGATCGTGCAGATCGCGGCCAATGCGCTCACGTTCGGCCGTTGCCGCCAGCCGACGCACTTCGTCCTGGGACAGCTGCAGCGCTGCATCCTGTTCATGGCTCGCGGTTTCGAAATTGACCACCAGGCTGATGATCATCGCCATGCTCGGGATCCAGATCAGCGCCTGCCACGGATAGTGGGCCAACAAACCCACCACCACGAACAACGCGTTCAAGCCCACCAGCTGCAGCAGATAGCGCCCATAGCCACTGCGGCGCGAGACGCGCAGTGTGACACAGCCGAAAATGAAGTAGCTCACCGCCGAGGGGTACCACGCCAGCGGCACCAGCCCCAGCACCACCATCGACAGCGCATAGCGCGGCGCGTGGCAACGCGGTGCGAGCAGCACACCGGCGTACAGGACCAGGAACACCGGGTAGGTCAGCAGGGTCAGCGCCGCCCATCGCCACGTGTAGCCACCGCCGAACAGCGGCGTCAGGAACACCCACAGCGTCCACAGCAGGTGGATCGCATCGACCCACGGCGATCTGCCGCGCCGCAGGTTCTCGGCCACGGCCGAATCCGGCGCGGGGCGCAGCAGGGAGGCGAGCCGACTGAAGGACAAGGACGATTCCAAGGCAGAACGAACAGGCGCGATCATGCCACTTCAGCCGATCCGCCGCAGGCGGCGCCGTGCCAGCCCAAGCGCCACGACGGTAATGCAAAGCAGTACGGCCACGTGGACCCAGGCACTGCCCTGCGCCGGCTGACCGACCGCCGGCAATGCCAGCTGGGCCAGATGCCAGGTCGGCCACAGCGGCGCCATGGCGCTGAACAGCGGTGGCAGCATCGACAGCGGCAGCCACAGCCCGGACAACAACGCCAGCGGCAGATAGACCAGGTTGACCACCGCCGGCGCCGCGTTGGCGCTGACATGGCTGCCGATCAACAGGCCGATCGCGCCCAGCGGCAGCGCCGCGAACGCCGCCACCGCCAGCAGATGAAGCGCGGCCCAAGGGGTGACAGACACACCAGCGCCCATCGCCACCGCCATGAGCAGCATCGCCACCAGCACCGCGAACAGGACGGCCATCAGCAGACGCGCGAGCAGGGGTGCCATCGGTGGCATCGGCAGTGCACGCTTGAGTGTGAGCAGGCCGCCCTCGCGGTCCAGCGCCAACTGCACGCCGAAGCCGAACAGCGCCGGCGCCATTGCACCGAACACGCAGTAGGTGGCCAGCAGATAGATCGAGGCCTGGCCGCGACCGAGCAGCACACCGAACAGGGAATAGAACAACACCGGGAACAGCAGCGACGGCAGCACGAAACCCGGATAGCGCCAGGCACGCCGCAGTTCGCACACGATCTCGGCGCGGTAGATCGGCCACGCGGGCGCGCGGGCGGACGTGGCGGATACGGTTTCAGTCACGGTGTTCATGCGGCCTCCCGGGTCAGTTCAACGAAGGCGTCGGCCAGCCCGCCGCCATGCACGTCCAGTTCCTGCAGCTGCGGATCTTCGGCGAGCAGGCGCGCGACCACCGGCTCGGCCGGTTCGGCCAGCAGCTGCAGGCGCAGTCCATCGCGGACCACCTCGCGCACGCCCGGCCAGGTCTTCAGCGTCTCCACGTCCAGTGCGCTGCGGCAGCGGATGCGACGCGGCGCGAGCTGCTGGCGGAACTGCGCCAGCGGACCATCGGCCAGCACCCGGCCCTGTTCGATCACCACCACGCGCTGGGCCAGCGCCTCGGCTTCTTCCAGATAATGCGTGGTCAGCAGCACACCGCAGCCCTCGGCCGCCAGCTGCCGGATCGCCTGCCAGAGCTGCTGCCGTGCCTGGATATCCAGGCCGGTGGTCGGCTCATCGAGGAACAGCAACTGCGGCCGCCCGCAGACCGCGATGGCGAACTGCACCCGGCGCTGCTGGCCGCCGGACAGCGTTCCGTAGCGACGCCGGGCAAGATCGGTCAGCCCGGCCAGTGCAAGGCAGTCCGCCAGTGAGCGCGGATCGACGTAACAGGTGCGCGCCAGATCAATCAGCTCCCGGACCTGCAGCACCGGTGGCAACGCGGTGGCCTGCAGCATCACCCCGATGCCGCCGCGACGGTCCCGATCCTGCGGGTCGCCGCCGAGCAGCTCCACCCGACCCGCATACGCGCGGCGCAGGCCCAGCAGCAGCGAAATGGCCGTGCTCTTGCCGGCGCCGTTGCGGCCGAGCAGGGCCAGCACTTCACCGCGGTGCAGCGAGAAACTCACGCCCTGCAGGGCGGCGACGTCACCGTAGTGGACCTGGACGTCGTGCAGACAGGCCAGTGGCGAGGCAGTGGATTCAGTCATGGCGGACTCCCGGAGAGGACACCCACAGCTTCTGCTGCCGGCCGCGGCCACCCCAGTGGCCGTCGTCAGCCCATGCAGGTGACAGCTGTCACTGCCGCAGCGCCATGCTGCCGGGCATGCTGTGGACCACCCCGGCCACCGTGCCGGTTTGCCCCCAGGCCGCCGATGCGGTCACACTCGGCCCGATTCCCCGTCCAGACTCACGATGAACGCATCCGCTGAACTGCTCAAGGAACTCCGCATCGACCGCAAGGCCGGTTCCCCGCCCCCGTCGCCCTCGCGACGCGGCCGCTGGATCGTGCTGGCGATCGTCCTTCTCATTGTGTTGGCCGGCCTGGCCTGGTTCGTGCTCGGTCGCGAGCGCCCGATCGCCGTGACCACCGCGCCCGTGGTGGCGATCCAGCAGGGCGGTGCCAGCAGCTCGGTGCTCGACGCCAGCGGCTATGTGGTCGCCCGGCGCATGGCCACGGTCTCGGCCAAGATCACCGGCAAGGTGCGTGAGGTGATGATCGAAGAAGGCATGCGCGTGGAAGAGGGCCAGGTGATGGCCACGCTCGACCCGATCGATGCCAACGCCCAGCGCAGCCTCTCGGCCTCGCAGCTGGAGGCGGCGCGCAGCCAGCTCGCCGGTCTCCAGGCCCAGGTGGCCCAGGCCGATGCCGAAGCCGGCCGCCTGCAGGCACTGGTCGGCCAGCAGCTGGTCTCGCGCTCGCAGTACGACCTGGCCATCGCCCAGCGCGACAACCTGCGCGCGCAACTGCGTACTGCCCAGCGCAACACCACCGTGGCCAGTGATTCGCTGGCGATCGCCGACCTCGGCGTGGACAACAACATCGTGCGCGCGCCGTTCTCTGGCGTGGTCACCGCCAAGGCCGCGCAGCCTGGCGAAATCGTCTCGCCGCTGTCGGCGGGCGGCGGGTTCACCCGGACCGGCATCGGCACCATCGTGGACATGGAGTCGCTGGAGATCGAAGTCGAGGTCGGCGAATCCTTCATCGGCCGCGTGCAGCCGAAGATGCCGGTCGAAGCCACCCTCAATGCCTACCCGGACTGGAAGATTCCGGCCGAAGTGATCGCGATCATCCCCACCGCCGACCGCGGCAAGGCCACCGTGAAAGTGCGCGTGGCGCTGAAGACAAAGGACCCGCGCATCGTTCCCGAGATGGGCGTGCGGGTCAGCTTCCTGGAAAGCGCCCAGCCCGCCGAAGCCGCCAAACCGCAGGGTGTGCGCGTGCCGGCTTCGGCGATCGTGGAGCGCGAGCAGAAGACCGTCGCCTTCGTGGTCAAGGACGATGCGCGGGTGGAACAGCGCGCGATCACCGTGGGCACCACGCTCAACAACGACCGCCAGGTCACCCGGGGCCTGAGCGCCGGCGAGGTCGTGGTAACCACCCCACCGGCCGAGCTGCACGACGGCAGCAAGGTCACCGAAACCCCCTGACCGGCTGACAGCTGCGTCACGCGAGCCGCTCTCACGCTCGCGGCAAGTGCGATTCCCTCGTGCCGTCACGGCGCGCACGGTGGCGGCTGTCCGTCACCGCGGAACCCGGCGGCCCTCGCCCGGGCGCGCCGTACGCTCTTTCTTCCCGATCCATGGAGAACCACCCATGTCCACCCTGGTTTCGCTCCGCAACATCACCAAGACCTACCAGCGCGGCCCCGAGAAAGTGCAGGTGCTGCACGGCATCGATCTGGACATCCAGGCGGGCGATTTCGTCGCGTTGATGGGCCCCTCCGGCTCGGGCAAGACGACCCTGCTGAATCTGATCGGTGGGTTGGATACGCCCACCGCCGGCGAGATCGAGATCGAAGGCGAGCGCATCGACCGCATGAGCGGCGGCCAGCTCTCGACCTGGCGCAGCCACCACGTCGGCTTCGTGTTCCAGTTCTACAACCTGATGCCGATGCTGACCGCCCAGAAGAATGTGGAGCTGCCGCTGCTGCTCACGCACCTGGGCCCAGCGCAGCGCAAGCGCAATGCCGAAATCGCGCTGACCCTGGTCGGCCTGGCCGACCGCCGCAGCCACCGCCCCAACGAACTGTCCGGTGGCCAGCAGCAGCGCGTGGCGATCGCCCGCGCGATCGTTTCCGACCCGACCTTCCTGATCTGCGATGAGCCCACCGGTGACCTGGACCGCCAGTCCGCCGAGGAGATCCTGGGGCTGCTGCAGCAGCTCAACCGCGAGCACGGCAAGACCATCATCATGGTCACCCATGATCCCAAGGCCGCCGAGTACGCCACGCACACGGTGCACCTGGACAAGGGCGAACTGGCCGACGCGCCAGCGGCCCACTGACGGAGGAGGCGGCGATGAAATACTTTTCGCTGGTCTGGGCACAGCTGTTCCGCAGCAAGACCCGCACCCTGCTGACGTTGTTGTCGGTGGTGGCGGCCTTCCTGCTGTTCGGCATGCTCGATTCGGTCCGGGTGGCGTTCAACTCCGGCGGTGACACCATCGAAGGCGCCAAGCGGCTGGTGGTCTCCTCCAAGCTCTCGATCACCCAGAGCCTGCCCCTGCGGCTGCTGCGCGATATCGAAGCCACCCCGGGCGTGCGCAAGGTCAACTACGCCATGTGGTTCGGCGGCATCTACCAGGACCAGAAGAACTTCTTCCCGAGTTTCTCGGTCTCGGACAACTACATGGACCTGTACCCGGAGTTCGAGCTGCCGCCCGAGCAGGCCGAGGCATTCAAGAACACCCGGACCGGTGCACTGGTCGGTGAAGCCCTGGCCAAGCGCTTCGGCTGGAAGCTGGGCGACACCATTCCGATGCAGGCCACGATCTTCCCGCGCAAGGGCAGCAACGACTGGCCGCTGGAATTGACCGGCATCTTCCGGGCCAGGGACCGCAACAACGCCGGTGCGGAGAACCAGATGATGCTGCACTGGAGCTACTTCGATGAATCCAACGACTACATCAAGAACCAGGTCAGTTTCTATACCGTGCAACTGGAGAACCCTGCCCATGCCTCACGCGTGGCGCAGGCGATCGATGCGCTGTCGCTGAACTCCGATCATGAGACCAAGTCGCAGACCGAGGCCTCGTTCTCGCAGGCCTTCGCGAAACAGTTCGCCGATATCGGCCTGATCGTCACCGGCATCATGGCCGCGGTGTTCTTCACCCTGGTGCTGCTGACCGGCAACACCATGGCCCAGGCCGTGCGCGAGCGCATCCCGGAGCTGGCGATCCTCAAGACGCTGGGCTTCAAGGATGGCACCGTGCTGGTCCTGGTGATGGTCGAGTCGGTGCTGCTGATCGTGCTCGGCGGGCTGATCGGCATGGGCCTGGCCTCGATCGTGATGCCGGTGATCAGCGCCAGCAGCCAGGGCATGATCAGCCTGCCCGGCGTGCCAGCGCAGACGTGGGGGGTGGCGCTGTGCCTGATGGCGGTGATCGGAATCGTGGTGGGCCTGCTGCCGGCATTGCGGGCGCAGCGGTTGAAGATCGTCGATGCATTGGCCGGGCGCTGAGGAGACCACCATGAAAACGCACTGGATGTGGAACGTAGTGACCGTGGTAGCGCTGCTGGTCGCCCTGGTGGTGTGGATCGTGCTGCCGTGGTGGATGGTGCTGGCGATCGCCGTGCTGCTGGCCGCGTGGCTGGTGCTTACCCGCAGTGGCCGCTTGTCGCTGGCAGCCGCACGGATCGGCATCGCCAGCCTGCCGCAGCGCTGGGGTGCCTCCTCGGTGATCGTGGTCGGCATCGCCGGCGTGGTCGGTGTGCTGGTGGCGATGCTGGCCATGGGCGATGGCTTCAAGGCCACCCTGGAGCGCAGCGGCAGCGATGACGTGGCGATCGTGCTGCGCGGCGGCTCGCAGGCGGAAACCAACTCGGTGATCATGCGCGACCAGGTCCCGTTGATCGAGAACCTGCCCGGCGTGGCCCGTGGCAGCGACGGCAAGCCGCTGATCTCCGCCGAGCTGTCGCAGGTGATCAGCCTGCTCTCGCGCAGCGACCACAGCGATACCAACGTGCAGTTCCGTGGCGTCGGCGAGCAGGCGTGGGCGGTACGCGACAACGTGCGCATCATCGCGGGCCGCAGGTTCAAGCCCGGCCTGCGCGAAATCGTGGTCGGCAAGGGCGCGCAGGCACAGTTCGAGGGCCTGGAGATCGGCAAGACCCTGCAGCTGGGCAAGCAGGAATGGACCGTGGTGGGCGTGTTCGCCTCCAACGATGTGCACGAGTCGGAGCTGTGGTCGGACACGCAGACGCTGTCCACCACCTACAACCGCAGTGCGTATCAGTCGGTCAACGTGCGCACCGAGGGGGCGGCGGGCTTCAAGCAGTTCAAGGACGCCATGGAGGCGGACCCGCGCCTGAAGCTGGATGTGGAGACTACCCGTGACTACTACCGCAAGCAGTCCGGCGGCCTGAGCAAGCTGATCAGCATTCTGGGCACGGTGATCGGCGCGATCATGGCGATCGGCGCGGTGTTCGGTGCGCTCAACACAATGTACGCGGCCGTGGCCACGCGCGCGCGCGAGATCGCCACCATGCGCGCGATTGGATTCCGCGGCGTGCCGGTGGTGACCGCGGTGATGCTGGAGACGATGCTGCTGGCCCTGCTCGGCGGCCTGCTCGGTGGGCTGGTGGCGTGGCTGGTGTTCAACAACTACACCGTCTCCACGCTGGGCAACAACTTCAGCCAGGTGGTGTTCCAGTTCCAGGTTTCCCCGCAGCTGCTGTGGACGGGCCTGAAGTGGGCACTCGGCATCGGCCTGGTCGGCGGCCTGTTCCCGGCACTGCGCGCGGCGCGGCTGCCGATCACCACGGCATTGCGCGAGACCTGAGCGATACGTTTGAACAACGCGCGTGCGCGTGATCGCGCACGCGAAATACCAAGTCTGGAACCGCACTTGCAAGAGTGCGGTTCTTTTTTTGTGCGTGCGTGTTCACTGCACGTTTAGCTGTCGATCGCGCAGCTGTACGCGCGCTGCGACGACACGCCGCACGCACTCAAGTTGCCTCGCACGTCGCCGCTATTGCTGCCTCGGCCCACTGCGAGGGTGCTGTTGTCTTCGCGCTGCACGACGATGTGAAAAAGGTTTCGTCTGAATGCGTGGTTTTGTCAGCCATCGTTCATTTAAAGCGGTTTTTACGCTTTCAAATGAAAGTAAAAAATTTGAAAAGTCATTAGACTCCCGCCCCCCACGTCGTGGTGTGTTGTTCCCCACGCCGCCCCAACGGGCGAATGTTTTTACAGAGAAAGAGAAACGCACGGATGTATTTGAAGACCAATCCGCTGCGCAACGCGATCGCCATCGCGCTTGTCGCCAGCTGCAGTGCCCCCGCCTTCGCACAGAGTGCCGATGACGGCACCACCAACCTGGATCGCATCGAGATCACCGGCTCGCGCATCCGCCAGGCCAGTGTCGAATCGGCCCAGCCGGTCGTCGCGCTGAATCGCGCCGAGATCGAGAAGAAGGGCTACGTCAACGTCGCCGACATCCTGCAGGACGTCACCGCCGCCGGTTCGCCGAGCATGAGCCGTGCCTCCTCGCTGGAATCGGGTCGCGACTTCGGCGGCATGTACGTGAGCCTGCGCAACCTGGGCCCGGAACGCAGCCTGGTGCTGATCGACGGCCGCCGCATGGGCGTCAGCGCCGGCGGTTACTCCGATCTGGCCTCGATCCCGTCCTCGATCGTGGAGCGCGTGGAAGTGCTGACCGACGGTGCCTCGGCCCTGTACGGCTCGGACGCCATTGCCGGCGTGGTCAACATCATCACCCGCAAGAACTTCGACGGTGCCGAAGTCAGCGCCTACGTCGGCCAGTACAGCGAAGGCGACGGCCAGAAGACCGCCTACAGCGCGACCTTCGGCAAGACCTTCGACCGTGGCTGGGTCACCGTGGGTGGCGAGTACACCGACGAAGATCCGGTCCTGGGCGGCGCGCGTGCGTTCACCGCATACCCGAACGGCCCGCGCCACACCGGCGACGGCCTGAGCGGCGTCACCCCGTGGGGCTACGCGACCGTGGATGGCAGGAACCTCAGCGTGGGCCCGGGCGGCGATCCGACCCAGCTGGGCAATTTCAAGCCGGCGGACAAGGCCAACGACGCCAACACCAAGACCAACATGAGCCTGGTCACCGGGCTGCAGCGCAAGTCGGTGTTCGCCAACGGTGGCTTCTCGATCACCGATGACCTGCGCCTGGTCGCCGATGCACTGTACAGCGAGCGCGAGTCCAGCAAGCAGCTGGCCGGCTACCCGTACCAGAGCACCGGTTCGCGTGCGCTGCTGTCCAAGGACAGCGCGTTCAACCCGTTCGGTCGTGACGTTGCCTTCGCGCATCGCACCGAAGAGCTGCCGCGCGGCACCGAAAACAACCTGACCACCAAGCGCGCCAGCCTGGGCCTGGAAGGCAGCTTCGAGACCGGTTCGCGGTACTGGGACTGGAACGTCAGCTACATGTACAACCGCAATGAAGGCGAGCGCATCGGCACGGGCAGCATGTACCAGCCGAACGTGAACCAGTCGGTCGGCCCGTCGTTCCTGGATGCCAACAACGTCGCCCATTGCGGTAGCGTCGGCAACGTGATTGCCGGCTGCACCCCGTGGAACCCGCTGGCCCCGATGGGCTATACCGGCCCGGGCTCGCTGAGCAACCAGGACGTGCAGGACTTCCTGTTCACCCGCTTCACCGACACGATGCAGAGCACCACCAAGGTGGCCAGCGCCAACATCTCCGGCTCGCTGTTCAGCCTGCCGGCCGGTGACATCCTGGGTGCACTGGGCGTGGAGCACCGCAGTGAAGAAGCCAGCTACTCGCCGGACCTGATGGTCCAGAAGGGCCAGATCGCCGGCACCACCGGCCAGCCGACCCAGGGCGACTACTCGCTCAACGAGGTCTACCTGGAACTGCAGGTCCCGCTGCTCGCCGACATGGCCTTCGCGCGTGAACTGTCGCTGGACATGGCCGGTCGCTATTCGGACTACAACAACTTCGGCTCGACCACGAACACCAAGTTCGGCCTGAAGTGGAAGCCGATCGACAGCCTGCTGGTGCGCGCCACCTACGGCACCGGCTTCCGTGCACCGACCGTGGAAGATCTGTACGGCGGCACCACCAGCACGCGCGATTCGTACACCGATCCGTGCGACACCAGCTTCGGCGCGGCTGCCAACAACCCGCAGGTCCTGGCGCGCTGCCTGGCCAACGGGGTCCCGGCCAACTTCCGCCAGCTCGCCGCTGACGGCACCGCCGCGACGGTACCGGGCCAGCAGGGTGGCACGGACTTCAGCTCGGGCTCCAACGCCGCACTGAAGCCGGAAACCGCCAAGACCTGGACCGTGGGCGTGGTCTACAGCCCGGAGTTCGTCTCGGGCCTGGACCTGAGCCTGGACTGGTGGAAGATCCGCATCAACGACGTGATCGTCGGTGAGTCGGCCACGGACATGCTCAACCAGTGCTACGTGCTGGGTGTGGATGCCGCATGCGACCGCTTCACCCGTGCCAAGTCGGGCCGCACCATCGGTCAGGTCAACGGTCTGGACCGCACGCTGTTGAACGCGGGCTACCAGGAAACGGCCGGCTATGACCTGTCGGTCCGTTACCGTCTGCCGGAGCTGGCGATCGGCAAGTTCGCGGTCTCCTGGAACACCACGTACGTGGACTACCTGGAGCGCAAGAACGACAACGTCGACACCACCCCGGTGCGTCAGTACACGGGCTGGGAAGGCAACTTCCGCGTGCGTTCGAACCTCAATCTGGACTATCAGTACGGCAACTTCGGCCTCGGCTGGACGGCGCGTTACTACTCCAGCATGAAGGAGAACTGTGCGTACACGACCGAGTGCAGCAATCCGGGCTTCAGTTCGGCGTACACGGGCCGCCAGGGCATCAACAAGGTGGGCTCGAACACGTTCCACGATATCCAGGTGCGTTATGTGCTGCCGTGGAATGGCACGGTCTCGATGGGCCTGAACAATGTGTTCGACCATCAGGGTCCGATCATGTACAGCCAGCCGAACAGCAGCTTCACGTACTACGGTGGGTTCGATATCGGCCGCTATATGTACATGAAGTATCAGCAGCGTTTCTGATCGGGTTCGCCTGATCCACCTTTTCTGATCTGCGGCTTACTCTCTCCAAGCCGCAGAGTGGAAGTAAGACGGCGCCTTCGGGCGCCGTCTTTTTTTTGGTTCTGCAGTTTTGGAGTTATGACTTCTAGAGCGACTGCCTTTAGAGCGACGCTTCTAGAGCAACAGCCTTCAGAGCAACAGCTTTCAGAGCAACAGCCTCTAGTGTTGGACTCGCCCTGGCTTGGGCGGGCACGGGTGGGTTGCCGGGACCCGCTGCAAGTACGTCCATGTAAGCTCGTATGCCGCCATCCATGGCGGCATACGGTCCCGCCAACCCACCCGTGCCCACCCTTTGACAGTGGGCTGGTACGCAATGGGAAAGCGGCACCGCGGCTGCGGCTTTTGATCTACTCGCTTTTGATCTGCGCGGCTTTGATCTGCTCAGCATTGATCCGCCCAGCTTGATGGGCTCAGCGTTGCTTTGCTCCGCCTCACAGACTCCGCTTCACCTGCTTGGCTACGCTCTGTCGTGGCTGCGCTCTATCCTGGCCGCCCTCTGTCTTGGCTGCGCTATGTCTTCGCTACGCTTCGACGGGCGTCGCTTCCACCAGATCAATACGCTCGGCGCTGCAGCAATGGCGCCGAAGTACCGAGCCGCCTGTCGCTTTGGCCTTGGCCACCAGCCCACTGTCGGAGGCGGGGTTTGGGTGGGTGCGCGGGACCATATGCCGCCATGGATGGCGGCATATGAGCCCCCATGGATGGGTTCACGGCGGGTCCCGCGCACCCACCCACACCCCGCCTGGCCACGCACCCCGGCAAACCAGGGCTCAAGCTTTCAGGCTTTCAGGCTTTCAGCCTTCAGCGCTTCAACGCACCACCCGCCCGCGACCGCCACACTCCGTCGCCGATGAACAGCAGCAGCCCGGTCCAGATCGCCGCGAAGCCCACCGCCTTGGCCGTATCGAACGGCTCGCGGAAAAAGAACACGCCCAACAACAACCCGATACTGGGCGCGATGTACTGCAGAATCCCGACCAGCGACAACGGAATCCGCTTCACCCCGTACGCGAAGCCGATCAACGGCAACGCCGTCACCGCACCGCCGAAGATCAACAGCGCATCATTGCGCCAGCCCCAGCCGCTGAAGAAACCGCCCCCGTGCCCGTTCTCGCTCCACAGCGCGAACCCGATCGCCGGCAGGAACAGATACAGACTCTCCACGCCGAGGCCGGCCACCGGGTCCACCGAGATCATCTTGCGCAGCAGTCCGTACAGGCCGAACGAACAGGCCAGCCCCAGCGCGATCCAGGGCGGCGTTCCCGCATCGAGGGTCAGCCATGCCACACCCAGGGCCGCGCAGCCCACGGCGAGCCACTGCAGGCGGCGCAGGCGCTCTTTGAGCACCACCACACCGAGTACCACGCTGACCAGCGGATTGATGAAGTAGCCCAGGCTGGTCTCGATCACATGCCCCGCGTTGATCGCCCAGATGTACAGGCCCCAGTTGAACGCGATCGCCACGCTGCTCAGCGCCAGCGTCGGCAGCGCGCGGGGCTGGGCCGCGATCGCCTTCCACCAGCCCAGGCCGTTGCTCAGCAGCAGCCAGGCCACCACCAGCACCGTGCTCCAGATGATGCGGTGCGCGATGATCTGCTGCGACGGCACGGCCTTGAGCAGGTGCCAGTAGACCGGCACCAGACCCCACAGGGTGAAAGTGAAGGCGGTGATCGCCAAGCCGCAGCGCTGCTCCTGCAGGCTGTGTTGTGCAGACAGGCTCACTTCGTGCGCGTCCGGGCCAGGGTCAGCACCACCACGCCGGCCAGGATCACCGCCATCGCAAGGAAGTCGCGGCCGCCAAAATGCTCGTTGCCGATGATCACGCCCAAGATCACGGCGATCACCGGATTGACGTAGGCATAGCTGGCCACCAGGGCCGGGCGCACGTTGTGCAGCAGCCACACGTAGGCGGTGAAGGCGACGATCGAACCGAACATGCACAGGTAGGCCACCGCCAGCAACCCATTCATGCTGGGCCAGGTGGTCGGGCGTTCGCCACTGAGCAGGCCGAGCACGATCAGCATCGCGCCACCGCAGAGCATCTGCCCGGCGGCGGTCATGAACGGGCTGGGCAGATCCAGGCCGCGCGCCCAGATCGAGCCGAAGGCCCAGCCGATCGGGGCGATCAGCAGCAGGATCAACCCCTGCGGCGTAGCGGTCAGGCTGCTGCCGGCGTTGAGCCAGACCACGCCGAGGAAGCCGATCGCGATGCCCAGCCACTCGCCACGGCTGGCGTTCTGCCCGCGCATCGCGCCGAACAGGGCCATCCACAGCGGCACCGAGGCCACGGCGGTCGCGGCCAGGCCCGAGGACACCGTGCGCTCGGCCAGCACCACCATGCCGTTGCCCAGCACCAGCATGGTCAGGCCCATGATCGCCAGGTTGCGCCACTGGCGCCGGGTCGGCGCGGGCGAGCCACGCCAGCGCAGCACGGCGTACATCAGCGAGCCGGCGATGATGAACCGGCCGCCGGAAACCATCGTCAGCGGCAGCGCGCCGCCCTCCAGCGCCAGCCGGATCCCGAGATAGGTGGACCCCCAGACCACGTACACCAGCAGCAGCGCCAGGACGACCAGGCCGCTGCGGGGAGCGGCCGACGGGGATTCGGGTAGGACGGCCATGGGCCACCACAGTGCGGGGGAACACGAATTCTAGGCCGTTGCCGATGGCGCGGCACCCCTTGTGCTGGCACGCTGATTTCACCGGGCCGCCTCGTGCTGCCTGACACGCACCCGTTTTTGACGTGCGGTAAGGTAACAAGAGCAATCCACGCTTCCCCGCCAGGACCCCCTACCCTGTATGAGTACATCCGTCCCCGCCACCGCGGCACCTTCCGACCGGGCCGCCCTGCGGCGTTCCATCTCCAATACCCTCAAAGGCTCGGCCGGCAATCTGGTCGAGTGGTATGACGTCTACGTCTACTCGGTCTTCGCGGTCTACTTCGAATCCCAGTTCTTCTCGGCCGCCGACAAGAACTCCACGATGTATGTGTGGGCGATCTTCGCCGCCACCTTCCTGATGCGCCCGATCGGCGCGTGGTACTTCGGCCGCTTCGCCGACCGCTACGGCCGCCGGCTGGCGCTGACGGTGTCGGTCACGGTGATGGCCGCCTGTTCGTTCCTGATCGCGATCACCCCGACCGCCTCGCAGATCGGCATCTGGGCGGCGGTGATCCTGCTGTTCGCGCGCCTGCTGCAGGGCTTCGCCACCGGCGGCGAGTACGGCACCAGCGCGACGTACATGTCCGAGGCCGCCATTCCCGGCCGGCGCGGCTTCCTGTCCTCGTTCCACTACGTCACGCTGGTCGGTGGCCACGTGCTGGCGCAGCTGACCCTGCTGGGCATGCTGACCTTCTGGGACAAGCCGGAGATCTCCGCCTGGGGCTGGCGCGTGGCGTTCGGCATCGGCGGCATCGCGGCGATCGTGGTGTTCTGGCTGCGCCGGAGCATGGACGAATCGCTGCAGACCGATTCCATCGAAGCCGCACGCGATGGCCGCGCCAAGGCCTCCGGCTCGATGCGTGAGCTGTTCGTCAACCAGTGGCGTCCGCTGCTGCTGTGCTTCCTGATCACCGCCGGCGGCACCGTCGCGTTCTATACCTATTCGGTCAACGGGCCGAAGATGATCCAGAGCGCATTCGCGGGCGATGACGTCATGACCGGCACGATGATCAACCTCGGCGTGCTGACCTTCCTGATGGTGCTGCAGCCGATCGGCGGCTGGCTGTCGGACATGGTCGGGCGCAAGAGCCTGCTGGTGTTCTTCGGCATCGGCGGCGTGCTGTACAGCTGGTACCTGATCACTGAACTGCCCAACCAGCACGATCCGTTCATGGCCTTCCTGGTGCTGGGCATCGGCTTCGTGATCCTGACCGGCTACACCTCGATCAACGCCGTGGTTAAAGCCGAACTGTTCCCGACCCATGTGCGCGCACTGGGCGTGGGCTTTGGGTATGCAATGGCCAACTCGCTGTTCGGTGGTACCGCGCCGCTGCTGTACCAAGGCGCGCTGAAGACCGGCCAGGTCGGCATGTTCGCGGTGTACGTCACGGCGATCATCGCCGTCTCGCTGGTGGTCTATATGTTCTTCCTGACCAACAAGGGCCCGAACTGGCTTGATGGCACGCGCAAGTAACCGCGGCACGGCCCACCCCGCGATCGCGCGGGGTGGGGGGATGCTCGCGATGCTGGTCCCGGGCTTCGCCCAGGCCGGCACCGCTGCTCATGCAATCAGCGCCCCTGCGGGCGCTGCATTGTTATGGGGGGCTGCCCTGCTCGCCACCGGCACGACCGTGGCGTGGGTGCTGGGTCGCCCATCGGCACAGGCCCGCTGGCCGCGGATCGGTTTCGGCCTGGCGCTGCTGGCAGTGATGGTCGCCCTGGCACTGCAACTGGCGGCCGACCTCGGCAGCGGGCACAGCGCGCTGCAGCTGCGTTTCGGCCGGCATGCCGCCAGTGCCGACACCCAGCCGGCGCGGTTCGGCTGGATGATCGCCTGTTACCTGGCCGCGCTCGCGGCCAGCGGCTGGGGCGCCTGGCGTCTGTTGCGGCGGCGCTGAGCGCCGCCGACGGTACGCCTCAACGGCGCGCCGATTCGCTCTTGTCGCGCTCGGCGCGGAACTCGGAGCCTTCTTCCCACTGCGGCCAGCGACGGCTGTTGGCCAGCTCTGCGCCCAGGTCGTAGACCAGCAGGGTATCGGCGGCGTGGCCGCTCGGATCCCAGCTCGGGGTCCACGCATCGCAGGCCTGGTGATAGCAGGCAGCGAAGTAGGCATCGCGCAGCTCTCGGCCCTTCTCGATCCCACCCTCACGCATGTCCAGCCCCGGCCCGATGGTGATCGCCGGCACGCCGAGGCGGGCGAAGGCGAAGTGGTCGGCGCGGTAGAAGAAGCCCGCTTCCAGGTTCGGATCCGGCGAATAGGTGCGGCCACGGGCCTTGGCCACGCGCTCCAGGTCGCCTTCCAGCGACACCCGGCCCTTGCCCCACGACGCGATATCGCGGGTCGGGCCATCCGGGCTGAACATCTCGATGTTCAACACCGCGGCGGTCTTGTCCAGCGGGGCCAGCGGGTGCGCGGCGTAGTAGCTGGCACCGAGCAGGCCCTTCTCTTCGGCGGTCAGCGCCACGAAGTACAGCGTGCGCTGCGGCTGCGGGCCGGCAGCGAAGACGCGGCCCAGCTCGAGCACGGTGGCCACGCCGGTGGCGTTGTCGATCGCGCCGCGACGGATGCGGTCGCCCTTGGCATCGGGCTGGCCGATACCGAAGGCATCCCAATGCGCGGAGAAGATCACCGCTTCATCGGCATGCGCGCCGCCCGGCAGCTTGGCCACCACGTTGCGGGTGATCACCTGCTCGCGCTTGAGCTTGAAGTCCACCGAGAGCTGCGCATCGCCCAGCGCGACCGGCTTGAAGGCCGGGGTCATCGCACGGCGCTTCTCGGCCTCGAAATCCAGGCCCGCATCGCGGAACAGCTGCTCGGCCAGGCTGCGCTGCATCCAGCCGCGCACCGGCACGTGCTGGGCCAGGGCCTGCTCGCGGGTGCGTTCGATATCGAACAGCGGCGAGGTGCCCGAACTCTTCACCGTGGCCCAGCCATACGCGGCCGGCGCGGTCTCGTGCACGATCAGCACGCCCTGCGCACCGCGGCGCGCGGCCTCTTCGAATTTGTACGTCCAGCGGCCGTAATAGGTCACCGCCTTGCCATCGAACGCGCCCGGCTGGTCGGCCTCGAAATCGGCGTCGTTGATCAGCACCACCGCGATCTTGCCGTGCAGATCGACGTCCTTGTAATCGTTCCAGTGGCGCTCGGGCGCATCGATGCCGTAGCCCACGAACACCAGCGGAGCGTTCTTGATCGCCACCGCATCCTGCGGACGCAGGCTCTGCAGGGTCACGTCTTCGCCATTGACCAGGGCGCGCTGCTTGCCCTTCTGGCGCAGCTGCGCACGCACCGGGCCATCGACCTGCGCACGCACCATCGGCACCGGCTGCACCCAGCTGCCGTCGACGCCGCCGGGCTGCAGGCCGTACGTCTTGAACTCTTCGATCAGGTACTGGACGGTGCGCTCTTCACCCGGCGTGGCCGGCGCGCGGCCTTCGAACGCGTCCGAGGCCAGGATGCGGACATGCCGCGACAGGGCCTGGGGATCGATGCCGCCACCGGGCAGGTCATTGGCGGCGTGGGCCAGGCCGCCCACGAACAGGCAGGACGACAGCAGCAGCATGCGCATCGGATTCACGGCAGACACCAGGACGGAAAACAGGACACCGGAGTGTAACGTGACACCTCCGTGACCGTGCACTAGCGCCGATCGCGATCCAGCCAGCAGGCCAGGCCCTGGGCGTTGAGTTCGATGTCCATCGCCAGCACCCGGGTCACCGCCTCATCATCGAGCGGACAGCCATGCGCCTGCGCGCGTTCCAGGTACAGCGCGGTCAGCGCCGCGACCAGGCAGCGATGCCGATCCGGCCGACCATCGCATTGGCGACCGATCTCGACCATCGCATCGATCTGCTCGACAAGATCCGCCGCCAGTTTCCGCGGCGGTGCCACGCGCCCGTAGTGGGTCAGGTACATGGCCTGTGGATCGTAGGCCAGCATCTTCGCGATCGACTGCTTCAGCGGCTCGGGATCGAACTGCACCGGCGATGAGGTCGGCACGATGAAGGCCCCCTGCGCGCTGTCCAGCTCGCGGTAGGACAGCCCGAAGGTATCGCCGGTGAACCAGCTGCGGCTGCGTGCATCCCACACGCACAGATGATGACGCGCGTGCCCGGGCGTATCCACGCACAGCAGCGGGCGGCCGGCCAGATCCACGGTGTGGCCCTCCTCGGCAATCACCACCCGGTCGGCAGGGACCGCCAAGATCGGCCCATAACTGCGCGCGATCTCCGCTTCGCCATAGACCTCGGTGGCACCGGCGATCAGCCGGGCCGGATCGATCATGTGCGGCGCGCCGCGCGGATGCACCACCAGCGTGGCGTTGGGCAGCTGCTGCATCAGCAGGCCGGCACCCCCGGCATGGTCCAGGTGCACGTGGGTGAGGATCAGCCAGTCGACCTGCTCGGGTGTGCAGCCGGCGCGCGCCAACGCGGCGAGCATCGCCGGCACGGCCAGGCCGGTACCGCAATCGATGAACGCCGCCCGGCCGTTCTCGACAATCAGGTAGGCGGCATCGAAATCATCGCGCTGGAACGCGGTGTCAATCGTATGAATGCTGGGCTCGGAGTGCATCAACACATCCCTGGCACGAAACGCCTCCATCTTACGTCGATCAGTGCAGCGGCTTCGATGCGGCTTTGGTCGCAGTCGCGCTCAGCAGTGGCCCACGCAGCAGCACCGCGGCCACCATCACCGCCAGGAATGCACCGTAGGCATAGAGCACCGCCAGCACCTGTCGCCAGATCGGTCCGGCATCGTTCTGGACCACGCCGATGTGGTGGCCCCACAGCATCGCCAGGATGCTCAGCACGAAGGCCAGCACCAGCGCAGCACCATCGAACACGCGGCGCGCGGTGCCACGCGGCTGGCGCGGAAACAGCCAGTACAGCGTGCCCAGCAGCACGAACCAGGGCAGGAACAACAACAACGACAACCAGGCCATCGCAGTCTCCCGTGCAGGAACACGCCCCTGCGGCGTGCAGGGGCATCATGCCATAGCGGTTGCATCGACCCACGGTCGATGCCTGCGTGATGGGGCGTTCGCCTGGTTGCCGGCCAGCGGCCGGCACTACGTGATGCTGCGGTTACCTGGTCGCCGGACAGCCGCCGGCATTACCCGCGCAGCGCCTGGAGTGCGGCCAGCACCACGTCCACCTCGGCCTCGAGCTTGAACAGCTCACTCTGCAGGCCGTCGCCATGTTCGGTCTGCTTGAGCACGCCGATCAGCTGGCCGGCGTCACGCGGCGAATCAAAGCCTTCGCTCTGGATCAGCAGCGTGCCGTCACTTGCCTGCAGCTTGAAGTAGAAGCGGCCATCCTGTTCGCGGTACTGCTTGAACAGCGGCGGTGCAGCGCGTGCGGCCCCGCTTTCCTCGCTGGGCACGTCACCGGCGGTGGAGAGATCACGCAGGCCGACCGCATGACGCAGCTCCTTGAGCAACGGCACCGCGAACTGCTCGCGCAGCTGCTGGCCACGACGACGCAGCAGCGCCTCGATCTTTTCCGGCTCGGCCATCAGCGCGTCATAGCGCTCGCGCAGCGGGGTGATCTCGCTGTCGATGCGCTCGAACAGCTGCTGCTTGGCATCGCCCCAGCTGATGCCCTCGGCGAAGGCCTGCGCGAACGCCGCGGTCTGCTCCGGGGTGGCGAACGCCTGGTACATCTGGAACAGCGCCGAGCCTTCGGTGCTCTTGGGCTCGCCGGGTGCGCGCGAATCGGTCAGGATCGAGAACACCAGCTTCTTCAGCTCCGCGCGCGGGGCGAACAGCGGAATGGTGTTGTGGTAGCTCTTGCTCATCTTGCGGCCGTCCAGGCCCGCCAGCGTGGCGACCTGCTCATCGATCACGACCTCCGGCAGCGGGAAGAACGCCTGGCCGTAGACATGGTTGAAGCGCTGCGCGAAATCGCGCGCCATCTCGATGTGCTGGATCTGGTCGCGGCCGACCGGCACGCGGTTGGCCTTGAAGATCAGGATGTCGGCGGCCATCAGCACCGGGTACATGAACAACCCCGCGCTGACCCCGGCGTCGTCATCCAGCTGCTCCTCGCGGTTCTTGTCCACGGCCGCCTTGTAGGCGTGCGCGCGGTTGAGGATGCCCTTGCTGGCGATCACGGTCAGGAACCACATCAGCTCGGTGGTTTCCGGGATGTCGCTCTGCCGGTAGAACCACACCTTGTCCGGATCCAGCCCGCACGCCAGCCAGCTTGCCGCGATCTCCAGCGTGGAGCGCTGGGTGCGCTCGGGCTCCTGCGCCTTGATCAGGCTGTGCAGGTCGGCCAGGAAGAAGAAGCTCTCGATCTCCGAGGCCTGGCTGGCGGTGATCGCCGGACGGATGGCGCCGACGTAGTTGCCCAGGTGGGGCGTGCCGGAGGGGGTGATGCCGGTAAGAACGCGGGTAGTCATGGGGAATCGATGCGGACAGATGAACCGCCCCAGTTTACCTGCCCGCGCTCGACCCCGTTGGCCGGGGCCGTGCGTTTGATCCTGCACCTGCCCTGCGGAGCCTTCCCATGAAACACCTGATCCTGCCCCTGCTTGCCGTGCTGGCCCTGTGCGGCTTCAAACCGGCGGTCCCGCTGCGTCACGACACCGGTCCGGTCCACCTGACGGTGATCGACCGCGACAGCGGCCAGCCCCTGACCCAGTACCGCAAGGACGGCCAGCGCTGGATCGCGGGGCAGCAGGGCCACCGTTACAGCGTGCGCCTGCGCAACGGCAGCGCCGAGCGGGTGCTGGTGGTGCTCTCGGTGGATGGTCTGAATGCCATCAGCGGCGAGGTGGCCGCGCCCCACCAGACCGGCTACGTGCTCAACCCGTGGCAGACCACCGATATCCACGGCTGGCGCAAATCCGCCGAGGAAGTCGCGCAGTTCGTGTTCACCGATCCGGACCGCAGCTACGCCGGCCGCACCGGGCGCCCGGCCAACATCGGCGTGATCGGTGTGGCGGTCTTCCACGAAGCCGGGCGCGTGTCCTGGGACGCCGCGCCCGCCGTGGCCGGCGCGGCCGATGCCAAGGCGCGCCCCCAGGCACGGTCGTCTTCCATGGAGACCGCCCGCGTGACCGGTTCCACCACCGCGCCGGCACCGCAACTGGGCACCGGCCATGGCCAGCGCGAGCCGTCGCGGGTGCGCAACACCACATTCGAGCGCGATACCACGTCTCCGGCGCAACAGGTGCAGGTGCGCTACGACAGCGAACGCAACCTGGTGGCACGCGGCATCATTGCGCGGGTGAACGGGCCATTGCGTGGCGAGCCACAGGCCTTCCCCGGCCAGTACGTGCCCGATCCACCGCTGTATCGCCGCCGCTGATCGCCAAGGCACGCCACCAAAAACGGGCCGCTCTCGCGGCCCGTTCCGGTTTCAACCCCCGACGGCGGTGCCGTCGTCACGGATCACCCCTCAGTGGTAATCCGGATAATCCTTGCGCATGGCAGCTTCGAAGTCGCGGACTTCGGTTTCAGCACGGTCGCGTGCCCAGCCATAGCGCTCCTGCAGGCGGCCTGCGAGGTACTCGGCGTTGCCTTCGGCCACCTTGAAATCGTCGTCGGTCAGGTCGCCCCACTTGGCCTGCGCCTTGCCCTTGAGCTGCGTCCACTTGCCGGAAATGATGTCTTTGTTCATGGGTTCGCTTCCTCGATTGCAACGGCCATCTCGCCGTGGGATCAGAATGCGCCCGCCCGCGTTGGCACGCGGTCAAGCGACGATGAAGCGCACACTCACGAGCTTGAATGGATTCACCACCACACACGTTGCGCGGTCATTTTCTGGACATGAAAAAGGCCGGGAATCCCCGGCCTTTTCCGTTGACGCCTGATCCGTGGATCAGTTGCCCTTGGCAGCGCCTTCGACCGTTTCACCGGCCTTCTGCACGTCCTTGCCAGCACCAGCAACGGTGTTGCAGCCGGACAGCATGGCGACCGAGAACATCGACAACAGCATCAGTGCGATAACACGCTTCATAGGGTTCTCCTGGTTGATCAAATTCAATACCGGAATCCGGTCCCGCCTGTCAGATGAGCACGCCAGCGCAACTCCTCTTCCTGACCTGCAGCGCTGTGGGTCGAAACACACGGCGCCGCGTGACGTGCAATCTGGCGGGAGAGGCGTGCAGCGGATGTGAATGCAGGAAAACGCTGTTCAGCCAGGCGTTCTCAATCGCGCATCAGCGTCGACTTGCCGAACAGGCTTTCGACCAGATCCACCGCCAGTTCCGCGGTGGCGTTGCGGTTGTCCAGCAGCGGATTCAGCTCCACGATGTCCAGCGACCCCATGCGCCCGGTGTCGGCGATCATCTCCATCACCAGCTGTGCTTCGCGGTAGTTCACCCCGCCCGGCACCGTGGTGCCGACGCCGGGTGCAATGCTGGGATCCAGGAAATCCACGTCGAAGCTGACGTGCAGGTGCGTGTTGGCATCGATGCCGGCCAGCGCTGCCTCCATCGTGCGCTTCATGCCGGCTTCGTCGATGTAGCGCATGTCATAGACATCCACCTGGTGCTGCTTGATCAGGCGCTTCTCTTCCTGGTCCACCGAGCGGATGCCGATCTGGTGCACCTGCTGCGGGCGGATCGCCGGCGCATCGCCACCCAGCCGGGTCAACGCGTCCGGGCCGAGCCCGCACAGGCAGGCCACCGGCATGCCGTGCACGTTGCCTGACGGGGTGACCTCGCTGGTGTTGAAATCCGAATGCGCATCCAGCCACAGCACGCGCAGGTCCTTGCCCTGCTCGCGGCACCAGCGCGCGACCGCGGTGATCGAGCCGATGCCCAGGCAGTGGTCGCCGCCGAGCATGATCGGCATGCGCCCGGCCTGTAGTTCGCCGTAGGTGGCGTCCATCAGCGCGCGGTTCCAGGCCACCACTTCGTCAAGATGGCGGTAGCCGTGCACCGGTGCCGTCCACGGGTTGCGCGGACCGGCCAGGTTGCCAAGGTCGCGCACCTCCACGCCGCGCGCGGCCAGTGCATCCCCCAGCCCGGCAATGCGCAGGGCGTCCGGTCCCAGACCCGCGCCACGGTGGCCCGCACCGATATCGGTGGGCACGCCAATCAGGGAAACCGGGGAATACATCGCCATCGCTGTTGCCTCCGTTGCAAAGAGGCCCAGCATAGCCAGCGCGGCGTGATACGACTCGCGGCGCTGCAGCAGTCGTCATCGACCGTGCATCAATGGTGCCGGCACCCGGATTCGAACTGGGGACCTACCGCTTACAAGGCGGTTGCTCTACCAACTGAGCTATGCCGGCATCGGCATCGCGGCGGGACGACCCGTCGCGGAGCCGGGATTCTAGCGCAAGCGCGCGCATTCCAGCGAGCGCTGCTGGGCCGCGCCGCTGCGCTGGCGGGCCACGGCGGTGCCGGTACCGTCGGCCAGGGTCGCATCCAGCCACCACTGCGCGCTGCCATCGCCTCCGCTGGCGACCATGGTTGCCTTGAAACCGGCCGCGCTCAGGGCGGCCAGGCGGCGATCGGCGCCTTCGCGATTGCGGTACTGGCCCAGGGCGATGGCGTTGGTGTCCTCGCCCTGGGCAATGATGTAGTAGTCGCTCACGCCCGCTGCCACGATCCGCTTGACCGTGGCCTGCGCCGCCTCCCGGCTGGCGGCGGGCGGCAGCAGCACGCGGTAACGGGTGGCGCCGGCGTCGGCCACCTCCCGCAGCTTGGCCCCACGCAGGACAGCCCCGGCGCGCGACTGGGCGGCCTGGGCGGCAGCGCGGTCAGCGAACGGCCCCAGGCTCACGCACTGTGCGGGTGCGGGCGTTGCGGTGACGGGTGCGGGTACGGCGGGCGCTGCGGGTGCGGCGGCCACCGGAGCGGGCGCAGGCAGGCTGGCGGCGGGCCTGGGCGCAGAGGTGTCAGCCACGGCGGTCGCCGGCGCGGAGGCGGGCGTCACGTCCTGCAGGGCTGGCGTGGCATCCGGGGAAGCCACCATGGTCGTCGGCGCCTGGGTGGCCGGCAACACCTCCAGCTGCGCCACACCGGCCGGCGAGGCCGGCGGTTCGCTGGCCGGTTCGCCACGCAACAGCCACCACAGCGCGACACCGAGGTTGAGAATGACCAGGACGACGATCAGGGCACGGGTAAGCATCGGCTGATCCTAGCCTGCCGATGGCGGTTGATGCACGGCCCAGCGGGCCAGCCCATCAAGCACCAGCGAGGGCTGGAATTCGGCATCGCCGAGCAGCGGCAGCAACGCTGGCGCACCGCCGCCGTGCACCAGCAGATGCGGCAACGCACCGAGCCGTTCGCCGCCCTGCACGCGGCTGCGTTCGATCAGCGCCACCGCAGCCCCATCGCAGCCGGAGGCCAGCGCATCGGCGGTGTCGTTGGCGAACTCGCTGTAGTCACCGCCCGCGGCCGGCAGCTGCACGGCACGCGCGTGCAACGCTTCGCGCATGGTGGTCGGCGAGGCCGAGATGCGCCCGCCGTGGTGCTGGCCCTCGGCGTCGAGCAGATCGATGGTGAGCGCGGTGCCGACGCCGGCGATCAGCACCGCCTGGCCACGTGCAGCCACCGCCAACAGCGCCAGATAACGGTCCACGCCGAAGCGGGCGGGGTCGGCATAGGCGATCCGCACACCGGCGTACTCGGCTTCGGTACGTGCCACGCGGACCTGGCGGAAGCGCGCCTGCAATACGTCCAGCATGGCCGCGGTCAACGAAGGTGCGGCGACACTGGCAACGTAGGCGGTGTCGCCTGACGGCAGCGCATCCAGTGCCGCGGCCGGCATCGCTTCAGCGCCATGCGGCCACGCCTGCACGTCGCCCGCGCGCACGCCCTGCAGCGGCGCGAACTTGAAGCGCGAATTGCCCAGATCAAACAACCAGTCGCTCATTGCGCCCTCACGCTGACTTCGCCCGCATGGAAAACCCGTTCGTTGCCGTCGATGCGCACGCGCAGCGCCCCGTCGTCGGCCAGACCCAACGCCGTGCCGGCAAACAGCACGCCGCCTTCTTCCACCTGCACCTCGCGCCCGGCCAGGCTGTCCAGCGCGGCATAGCGCGCGAGGAACGGTGCCAGGCCGTCCTGCTCGAACGCATCCAGCGCCGGCAGCAGGCCGGCCAGGATGCGCGCGACCACCACGTTGCGCGACGTCTGTGCGCCGGACAACGTGTCCAGATCGGTCCAGGGCTGGGTGATCTCCGCGGCGAACGCAGCGGGCATGCGCACGTTGACGCCCAGGCCGATCACCGCACGTGCGGGGCCGGCGAACTCACCGCCGCCCTCGATCAACAGGCCGCCGAGCTTATGCCCGTCGACGACAAGGTCATTGGGCCACTTCAGGGCGACGTCCGGATAGCCGGCCTCGCGCAGTGCCTCGGCCACCGCGACCCCGGCGACCAGGCTCAGCCCGCCCAGCCGCGACAGGCCACCGGCAAACCCCCGCAGCACCGAGAGATAGACATGCGCCGCCAGCGGTGAGGCCCATGCCCGCCCACGGCGGCCACGGCCGCGGGTCTGGCGCTCGGCCAGCAGGACGATCGCGCCGCGCTCCGGCGCGCTGCAGCGCAGCAATTCACTGTTCGTTGACGCGACCGACCAGGCCGTCTGCAGGGAGCTCAGCTGGTCGCCGACGGCGGCCGGCAACGCCGCCTGGATGGCCTCGGCGTCCAGCAGATCCAGCGGCTGCTGCAACTGGTAGCCGTCACCGGCGCGGCCGTCGATATCGACGCCAGCCGCCCTAAGTCCTTGAATCCGCTTCCAAATCGCGGCGCGGGTCTGGCCCAGTTCGCGCGCCAGCGCGTCGCCGGACAGGCGCCCGGCGCCCAGTTTGGCCAGCAGTTGGCGGTCGTCCACGGCAGCTTCCATCGGGTAAACGGGAAAAGTATGCGGGAAAGCCGCCGCCAGCGCCCGCCCGGAGGCCTTCCAATCCTCCGGCCGAATCGGGCTAGAATCGAGAACTTGACCCGCCGCTGGATGTTGACGATGCGCCCGTTCGCCCATTGCCTGCTCCTCCTGATGGCCCCGCTGGCCGCGCACGCTTCCGATGCGCTCACCACTGCGGGTCGCGGTGCGTGTGTCTATTCGGCAGGCGAGAACGAGCGCAGTGCACCGGCCTCGGCCTCGGCCGCCGCCGCACCGGCCACGGTCAAACCCAGCGCCAGCAGCGGAACCAGCACCGGCGGTGGTGGCGATGACGACGTGCTGCCGCGCCTGCGCGCACCCAAGTGGCACAGCTTCCTGCCGGGTATGTTCCGCTGATCGAACGACTGTTGGGCTGGCTGCGCCGTACGCCACGCGAGATCGACCCTACCCTCTGGGACACCACCTGCCGCCGCGCCGCCTGGCTGCAGCACTTGGACGCTGCCCGCCGCGAACGCCTGCGTGCCCTCGCCGCCCGCTTCCTGCACGAGAAGACCATCAGCCCGGCCGCCGAACTGCAGCTGGAGGACACCGACGGCGTGTTGCTGGCCGCGCTCTGCTGCCTGCCGCTGCTGGAACTGGGCGAGATCGGCCTGCGTGGCTGGTCGCAGCTGATCGTCTATCCCAACGCATTCCGCGTGCACCGCAGCCAGGTGGATGCGGCCGGCGTGCTGCACGAATGGGACGATGCGTTGATCGGCGAATCGTGGGACAGCGGTCCGCTGATTCTGTCGTGGGCCGACATCCAGGCCGACATCGCCGATCCGGAGGCCGGGTTCTGCGTGGCGGTGCATGAGATGGCGCACAAGATCGATGCGCTGGACGGGGCGATCGACGGCACGCCGCCGTTGCCGCGCGCGTGGCAGAAACAATGGGCGGCGGATTTCCAGCAGGCCTATGACGCGTTCTGCGCCGAGGTGGACCAGGGCCGCGAGACGCTGATCGATCCGTATGCGTCCGAGGCGCCGGAAGAATTCTTCGCGGTGGTGAGCGAGTACCACTTCTCCGCACCGGCTCTGCTCGCGCGCGAGATGCCGGCGGTCGCCGGGCATCTGCAGCGGTTCTATGGTCCGTCACCGCTGATGCGGTGACGCGCGCCACGACCAACGGTCGTGGGCTACCTGTCCCGTGGGAATGCCGGGGTACGGGCCATCGGCAGGTACCGACCGTTGGTCGGTACGGCGCTTACGGCCCGGGCGGCAGCTTCACTTCGAAGCGTGCACCACCCAGTTCCGGAGAACGCTTCACCTGCAGTTCGCCGCGGTAATCCTTGATCAGGTCCTGCACGATCGACAGGCCGATGCCGTGACCCTGCACCCGCTCATCGCCGCGCACGCCACGCTGCAGCACCTTGGCAATGTCTTCCGGTGCGATACCCGGGCCATCGTCATCCACCGACAGCACCAGGCCGGCGCGACGCGCACCGGGTGCCGGCAACGGATGCGCGGTCAGCAACACGCGACGCTTGGCCCACTTGAAGGCGTTCTCCAGCAGGTTGCCGAGCAGTTCCTGCAGATCGCCGGGCTCGCCGTGGAAACGCGCGGCCGGGTCGATATCGAATTCGCACAGCACGCCCTTGGACGCGTACACCTTCTCCAGACCCCGCACGATTTCTTCGGCGTTGGATTCAATCGGCAGCGGGGCGGAGAACAGCTTGTGACCGGAGGATGCCGCGCGCGCCAACTGGTAGGACACCAGGTTGTTCATGCGCCGCAGCTGCACGTCGAATTCCTCGCGCAGATCCTCATCGCGTGCGCCGCTGTCGAGCTGCGTACGCAATACCGCAAGCGGCGTCTTCAGGCTGTGCGCGAGATCGGCCAAGGTGTTGCGCTGGCGTTCGAGGTTCTCGCGCTCGCTCTCGATGAAGGCATTGATGCTGTCGGTCAGCGGTTCCAGCTCGCGCGGATGGCGTTCGCTCATGCGCTCGGTTTCACCGCGCTGGACCTTGGTCAGTTCATTGATCACGCGCCGCATCGGACGCAGGCTCCACTGCAAAATCACCGTCTGCAGCAGCAGCAGGATCAGGCCGATGCCGCCGAGGTAGAACCACACGCGCCCGCGGAACACGCGCAGCTGAGCACCCAGCGCGCGCGAGTCTTCGAGCACGTAGATCGTGTACGGGAATTCGGTGGCCGGGTCGGCGTCGGCATCCCAGACCAGGCCCATGCCATAGCGGTAGGCCGAGCCCTCGCTGCCATCGATCTGGATCATCGGCAACGGGCCTTCGAAGACCTCCTGGCGCGGGGCCAGCATGCCGCCGCCTACCGTGGGCAGCATCGGGCCCTCGGCGGACATGGAGTTGCCCTTTCCGTCCGGCATCACGACCTGCAGATAGAGGCCACTGCCCGGGACGTCAAAGCGCGGATCCGGTGGCTGCTCGCGGATGTACAGCGAGCGGTCACGAGTGAAGTCGATGCCGGCCGCATACGCGGTGGCGTAGTTCTTCAGCCGCTCGCGCAGGTTGGCCTTCGCGGTATCGGCGAAGGCGGCGTCCAGCGCGTAGCCGGCCAGGGCCAGGAAGGCCACCAGGCCCACCGAGGCGGCCAACAGCTGGCGCGCCTGCAGTGAGCGCGGCCGCCAGCGTTTAAAGAACCACAGACGGCCGGACATCATCTATCGCCAGCCGCAGCTCAGCCTTCGTTGCGCGGAATGGCGAAGCGGTAACCGCGGCCACGCACGGTTTCGATCGGCTTGAGTTCGCCGTCGGCATCGAGCTTCTTGCGCAGGCGACCGATGAAGACCTCCAGCACGTTGGAGTCGCGGTCGAAGTCCTGCTGATAGATGTGCTCGGTGAGGTCGGCCTTGGAGACCAGTTCACCGGCATGCATCATCAGGTACTCCAGCACCTTGTACTCGTAGCTGGTGAGATCCACGTTGCTGCCGTTGACGCTGACCGTCTGTGCAGCAAGATCCAGCGCGACCGGGCCGCACTCCAGCGTCGGCTTGCTCCAGCCGGCGGCACGGCGCAGCAGCGCATTGACGCGGGCCAGCAGCTCTTCGACGTGGAACGGCTTGACGAGGTAATCGTCGGCGCCCTGCTTGAGGCCCTCGACCTTGTCCTGCCAGCTCGAACGCGCGGTCAGGATCAGCACCGGGAATTTCTTGCCCTCGTCGCGCAGGGCCTTGATCAGCTCCATGCCCGACATCTTGGGCAGGCCAAGATCGATGATGCCGACGTCGAACGGAACTTCGCGGCCCATGTACAGACCTTCCTCACCGTCCTGCGCAGCATCGACGGCAAAGCCTTCGCGCTTGAGCCGGGCTGCCAGTGTTTCCCGCAGCGGGGCTTCGTCTTCGACCAGAAGGATACGCATGAACTCTCCCTAGTGTCCTGGGTATGGCCCCATGGGGCCAGTGGGTAATGCAGATGACTGCGGACAACTATCCCTGTTCAGGGGTTATCGCCGCGTAGTGATGACATATCCGAGCGCGGCGTGCGGGGCTGTGAACGCGATGTCGCCGGATCGTCCATATAGCGGACGCGACCGCGGTCATCCATGTACTTCACCCGGTTGATATCGCGCCCATCGAAGGGCACGCGCTCGGCGCCAAGGATGTGTCCACCGGTAGTACGTTGAACCCGACGCACGGCATCGGACAGCGAGCGCTCCTGCGGACCGCCGCGTTCGGCCGTACGCATCATCTCGGCACGGGCCGCTTCCGGCGGCGGCATCTGCGCCCACGCACTGGTGGAGGCAGCTGCGCCCGTCGCCAGAAGGGCGAAGGCGGCAATGCGGCGGTGGCGGGTCACGGAGAACATCGGTCTGATCCTAGCGGAGCGCGGCTAAACGTTCAAAAGTTGTGAATCGGCAACCGCCAGCCTGGGCCGGCGCTTTACGAATCTTTAGCGAATTCTTGGTTTTAGCCAGTGAATCCGGTCTGAACTTTTCCGCCTGCCTCCCCGCTTTGTTCATCTAAGTGAACATTGGCGGCTAAACCGGGGTCCTTGTCAAGCTGACAAGGTGACGCGGCTCACGCCGCGACGCGCTCGGCTTGGGCACGGGTCACCGCCAGCGCCTGCTCGATCAGGCTCCAGTCGGCCCCGACGCGGTGCGAGCCTTCGCTCAGGATCTGGCGGAAGGCGCGCCCGCCCGGCTGGCCGTGGAACAGGCCCAGCAGGTGGCGGGTGATGTGCTTGAGCGCCAGCCCACGGGCCAGCTGGGCCTCGATGTAGGGCTGCATGGCGCGCAGCAGCGCCTCGCGTGACTGCAGCGGGGCACCGGTCTGGGCGGACTCCAGCTGATGCAGCACGTAGGGGTCGTGGTAGGCCGCACGGCCCAGCATCACCCCATCCAGCGCCGGCAACTGGGCCTGCGCGGCCTCGACCGTAGCCAGGCCGCCGTTGAGGACGATCTGCAACTGAGGGCGGTCGGCCTTGAGCCGGTGCGCCCAGTCGTAGCGCAGCGGCGGCACTTCGCGGTTTTCCTTCGGCGAAAGGCCCTTCAGCCACGCATTGCGGGCATGCACCACGAACATCGCGCTGCCGGCGTTGGCCGATTGATCGACGAAGTTCAGGAAGGTTTCGTAGTCGTTGTCGTCATCCACGCCCAAGCGGCACTTGACCGTGACGGGGATGTCCACCGCGGCGACCATCGCGCCCACGCACTCGGCCACCAAGGCCGGCTCGCGCATCAGGCAGGCACCGAAGCGCCCGGCCTGGACCCGATCGGAGGGGCAGCCGCAGTTGAGGTTGACCTCGTCGTAGCCCCACTCCTGCGCGATGCGCGCGGCTTGGGCCAGCAGGGCCGGATCGCTGCCACCGAGCTGCAGCGCGAGCGGATGCTCGCTGCCGTCGAAGCCCAGCAGACGCTCACGGTCGCCGTGGATCACCGCGTTGGCGTGCACCATCTCGGTGTACAGCCGTGCGCCCGGTGCCAGCAACCGGTGGAAGTACCGGCAATGGCGGTCCGTCCAGTCCATCATGGGGGCGACGCAGAGCCGAATACCCTTGATTTCTTTAGTTTTCATTGACTTATCAAGCATATAGGCTTCTCACTATTTCCCGAACCTGCACCACTTTTCCGGCATTTTCCTAACTGGCTGTGCCATTGGCGTACCACGGAGGGCGTGGTACATCGGAGCTGGTACACCATGGCAACCCTGCAAAATCGAGACGGCCGCTGGCGCGCTATTGTGCGCCGCAAAGGCCACCCCACCCAAACCCGTACCTTCCCCACCAAGACGGCAGCGAAGGTTTGGGGGACCGCATGGACCGCGAGCTGGCCGATCAGGAGGCCCGAGGCGGTACACCCGGCGAAGAGATCACCATCGGCGAATTGATCGACTGGCGAATCAACGAGCTGGCCAGCATCAGGGCCATCTCCAAGACTCACTCCGGCAATATGACCAGAATCCACGAGGGTCTGGGAGACATCGTGGCCAGGAAGCTCACGGCCAACGATGTGATCGAGCACACCCGCCGGCGAATCCGCGGCGATCACATGATGGACAACGGCATGATTATCCCAGCCTCCGCGCCGGCAACCATGAACGTAGAGCTGGGGATCCTCTCGGAGCTGCTGAAGCTGGCCGGCCCGATGAAGGGCGTGAAGCTCGCCGGCGATCCCGTGGCCGAGGCGCGGCCGGTGCTTCGGCCGCTGCAGCAGGTCGGAAAGTCCCAGCGCCGTGACAGGCGGCCCACAGCCGACGAGCTGCACTGTCTGCGCGAGCACTTCAGGAGGGCGGCATGGCGGTCGACCATACCGATGGTGGACATCATCGACTTCGCCGTCCTGACAGCGAAGCGCGAGAGCGAGAGCACCCGGCTGCCGTCGTCCGATGTCCGCCAGACCAACCGCACCGCCCTGCTGCGCGACGCTAAGGACCCCCGCAAGAAGTTGGGCAATCACAAGCGCTTCCCGCTCCTGGGCCAACCGTGGGGACATCCCAAGGCGCCAGCCCAAGCCGCTTGCGGACAGCCCGATCTTTCCCTACAACTCCAATCCCGTGGGAACAGCGTTCACCCGCGCTTGCGCGAAGCTGGCGATCGAAGACCTGTGTTTTCACGACCTGCGGCATGAGGCCACCTCGCGGCTGTTCGTTCTAGGCTAGGACATCCCCGAAGTCGCGGCAGTGATACTCCGTGAGTCATGGAACGAGTTGAAACGGTGCACGCAGCTCAGACCCGAAACGCTCGAACTCCGCTGAAGCTCCGCCTGCTTCAGTGCGTACGCAGTCTGCTCCTCGTTGAAACACAACTGCTTCATAGCTGAATCCTCGTATGTCACGGGGCCCAATGCGATCGAAGTCTCTACTTTAGCCTGCATCAGTTTTTCAGGGGACGTCGGACCCGCTTGTGGTTGGCCTTCCAACCTTCCCGGCGCAACAGCACGAATATTCTCCAGAAACCATAGCGGACCCGCGTGGCAGCGATCTCTTCGATCCGCAGAAGGAGTGGCGCATCATCATTCTCACGGGGTTGGTAATACCACGCCGAACGGCCTTGCTTTACGACCTCGCAAGCCCGGCGAACCCCAACTCTATATCGGTCGACCAAGTGGCCCACGAGCGTCTTGCGCTGCGTGGGCCTCAGAGCTTTTTTGAGAGCACATCCTGCAGCATGACTTTGTCCAGACTCAAATCGGCGACCAATTGCTTGAGCTTGCGGTTCTCTTCCTCAAGCTGACGTAGCCGGCGTAGTTCGGGCACGCCTAACCCGCCGAACTTTTTTCGCCAATCATAGAACGTAGCTTGGCTGATACCCATTTTGCGGCAAATCTCTTCGACCGTCGTGCCGCTCTCGGCTTGTTTCAGGGCGAACGCGATCTGCTCTTCGGTGAACTTCGACTTCTTCATGGCGACGGGCCTCCTTGGGCCTGAGTGTCGCCGAATTTTCTAGTTCTGGCTGGTCTAAATTATTGGGAGGAGGTCACTCAAAATGTGCGGCCATCGTCTCTCTGATTGCCGGCCAGCGGCCGTCACTACCGGAGCACTTGTTCAGAGCATTCCTAAGGACTTTCGACAGCAAAAATCAGAATTACCCTACAGCGCACACCATCCAGCCCGGCTAATCTAGAGTCCTCGAACGAAAATAATATTGACAGCTCCCGCAATATTTCAACACTCCTGTATTTGGATTTAGATTCCACTATCAAAACCCGTGCTGATTCTGAGCTGACGCATTCTTAACTATCAAAGGCGACTAGCTTTGCCGGAGCCAAATCTATAAATCCGTCTCACAAGCATAACAGCCGGACTCACGACCCCTTGCGCATCTAACATTTGAACCTAATGAAAGCTTGGCTATCCGTATCACTCCTCGCTGCGTCACTCGCTGCGGTGGCCGCTACCTCTTGGATCATATTCAGGCCAGCCAGCAGTACCTTACACCCACCTGGCCCCTTAGAGACGACTGAGAATCCTTCCGACATCCCTCGACCAGTGTCCCAACACGTATCAGACCTGGTAGCCAGAAAGAAAATTGATCCCAAACTAGTCATTCCACTAGGAAAAAAAAGCTTCAGCATTGTGCGCACAGGGCCATTACGTCCTGACGGTGACGCATTGAGTTATGTACATTCGCTTATTCGAGCGTCTCAGGAAGGCGACGCAGTAGCAACCTTCCAGATATTCTTGGCGACACTCGACTGCAAAAGAACCTACGCCAATAGCTCAAACGCAATCAGTCAGGACGAAGATGATTACCGCCAGCTGTCAGAATGCGAAGGACTTCTTACTGACCCATCTATTGCGGATGCAGACTGGCTAACCAGTGCGGCGGATCAAGGCGGTGTAGAGGCAATGATATTGTACTCATTAAATCCATCCTACACCCTTCCTCAGGGTAAGCAGCAGTATCTTAGATATCCAGAGTCTGTTCGAAGATGGCAAGAAAGATCGCGAAGCTATCTGGAACAAGCAGTCTCGCTTGGAAGTCAAGACGCCATGCTGAGCTTATCGATAGCATATTCCGCCGGCACTTTAGTTGACAAGAATCCGACAGCTGAGCTTGCGTATGCTCTCGCCGCGCAAAAGGCATCTCCAATTCCCGGTTTTCAAGAGGCCTATGAGCCACTGAAAAATTCCTTGAACCCAACGCAAAGGCAGCAGGCTGAGCAGTGGGCAAATGCGATCCATCAATAATGATGTGGGGAGTAGTACTTGAAATTCAGAACAAAACTTTCAATTGCACTATTAGCGCTTCTTGGAGCAGGTTCACTATGGAATTATGCCACCGCTACAGGGACAGATAGATTTGGCCCTGTTACATGTTCGTCTTGCCACTTGGGCCGACCGGACCCTGACGCAACGACCAAAGTCTTTTTAAAATCCTTTGAACAAGGTATCACTGGGAAAAACCCAATCACTAATGGCCCGCGCCTTATTGCTGGCGATGTGATTGTTGTTTGCAACGGGACTGGCTGCGTGGACTATCAAAAAACGGAGACGGATAATTACGAGGGTGTAAAGTACAGGCAACAGAATACTACCCCACCGGGAGGGGGTGCAGGCGGCGGCACCGGCGGCAGCGGGGGCGGCTCAGGGCCTATTAGTGGCGGATGCCACCTTAAGTGCAATGGCGAAGTTACGGTTGGCGCGTGACGATTCACAATTCATGTTGCTCGGCACCAGAAGCTTTGGCGTCGCGGCGAATTATAGTGCTTAGAGCATGAAGACACGCAAGAAAATCACCTGGCACAAGCGGCGTATTTCTTACATATTTTCTGGGATCGATGACATGAGGGTTTCGCGGACGTTGGGCTTCGGGAGATAGTCCTCCCAATCTACCAGGATCACTTGGATGGAAAAATCTCGAATGCTCAAGGGCGAGAGATAATTAGTCTCCGGCAAAGTACGTTTATCGGCCGCAAGGAGCTCGTCGTGACGACCGAACGTGGGTCAATGGTGGTCCCCGGAGCAGATTTTCAATTACCTAAATGTAGACTGCCGGAGGATCAATGCATACGGATTTCGCGCAATAAATCGACTAGGCCCTATGTATTCAGGGTCAAGGTGCACTCAAGCGGGAGTTCCTCAGCTATCAACGCATATGTAATGACCCTTTTCTACTCAGGTCATGCGATTAATGTAGCGGCAAAGGCCGCATCCGGGATCATCATCTTCAGTGCCTGGTCAGGTCGCTGTTAGTTGTAGAAGGCAATCCATTCAGCAATCACCAGCATGGCATGGATCCGGCTCTCGAAGACATGCCGACGCACGCACCGTCCCTTCAGCGTTCCGACCACCCGCTCCACCATACCGTTCTTCTGCGGGCAATCCGGTGTGATGAATACCTGCTTCAGGCCGTAGCTGCTCGCCAAGCGCGTGTAGTCGCGGCTGGCGAAGGCTGGGCCGTTATCGGAGCGCAGCAAGAATGGATCCGGCACGCCTCCCAGCGGGCCAAAACGGGTGATCAGCTCCTGCCCCAGAGCGGCTGATGCAGTGCTTCCTTCCGGCGCGAGATAGGTGCCAGCCGAGCAACTGGTGCGTGCTACAGTCGATCACCAGCGCCAGGCTGAGCCAGGCATCCGCGCCGCCCCACACGCGTCACAGATCCGTGGCCCAGCGTTGGTCCGGACGCTCAGCACCATAGACCTACGCCTCGATCCGCAGTCGCTGGCCAAGTGCGCGCTTACGGACCTGCCAGCCCTTGAGCTGGAGTATCCGCTGTGCGGTGTTCTTATTCATGCCAAGAAGCGCTGCGACGGTGCGATGTCCAAACGATGGCTCCGCCTCGTTCATCTGCTTTCTCGGCTCGGGCAGCTCAGGTTTGACCTTCGCTGGCGACCCGGTCGGCTTGTAATACGTCGTGCGACACGCCACGCCGAACCAATGGCACAGCATGGTCATCGGCACCGAAACGCGTACGTCTTGCAGTCCCTGCTGGAGCGAGAGCATCAGCTCTAGTCCTTTCCCAACAGGGAGACTCGCCTTTTTTCAGGCGCGGATCTCCAGCATCGGCTCGCCGTTGGCTCCCTGCAGGTCTTTAAGCTGGCACTGGGACTGATCGCGCACGTCTTCGAGCTTGGTGCGCAGGGCATTCTCCACGCCGCGCTTGCCATCTCTACCCAACTCTCGATCTCGGCCCGGGTCAGGTCCAACCGACGACTGGCCCCGGATGATCTCAAGGACCAGGGCCGAGCTGCGGCGGGCCGTCCAACGCTTGATTTCTTCATCCATCACTTCGCTCATCATCGTCTGCTCGGTGAAAGTAACGCCTAAGTAGTAGATCACTGGGTCATTACAGAGATGTCAAACTAGCAAACCATGATTCGCACCGCATCTCGACAATTGTGGGAGGATGTTTACAACGACCATGGTGGTGAACGCTTCCTTTCTCCGAAGGCCAGGCTGGAATCCCAAGCTGCTTGGACGCACCTGGATATTACGATGCTAATGTGGCATCCAGTAAATGCACCTCTGTCCCACCTCCATGCTCTCATGTAGCCGAACCAGACGCCTGCAACATCGTCAGTGGAAAATGCAGCTACGCACGTCCCTTCGAAGCATCCATGTCCGCACTCCGCCTGCCCAGTTTCGACCCCACCACCGAACAAGGCGTCCTGCGCCTGTCGATCGCCGCATCGCTGGCGATGGCCGCCGCAGCGGTGGCCTTTGGCCTGCTCGCCAACTCCTCGCTGATCATCTTCGACGGCATCTACGGCCTGATCGACGTGGTGATGACCTGGCTGTCGCTGCTGGTGGTGCGCCTGATCAGCCTGTCGACCCACGTGGATACCCTGCAGTCGCGCTTGAACCAGCGCTTCACCATGGGCTTCTGGCACCTGGAGCCGATCGTGCTCGGGGTCAGCGGCACGTTGATGATCGGTGCCGCCCTGTACGCAGCGGTCAATGCGGTGGACGCACTGATGTCCGGCGGACGCGAGATCGCGTTGGGGCCGGCGATCCTGTTCGCGGTGATCTCGATCGTGGCCGAAACCGGGCTGGCACTGTTCGTACGCCGGGCGAACCGGTCGATCGGCTCGGACTTCATCGCACTCGATGCCAAGAACTGGGTGGTCGCGGCGAGCATGTCGGCGGCGTATCTGGTCGCCTTCGTCGGCGGCTATGTGCTGGGTGGCACGCAGTGGGCGTGGCTGGTGCCGTACATCGATCCGGCGATCCTGCTGGTGGTCTGCCTGTTCGTGGTGGTGGCGCCGATGGGCACGGTGCGCCAGGCGTTGTCGGACATCCTGCTGATCACCCCGCTGGATCTGCAGACCCACGTGGACGAGGTGGCGCGCGATATCGTGGCCAGGCACGGTTTCCTGGAATACCGCAGCTACGTGGCCAAGGTCGGGCGCGGTGAGCAGATCGAGCTGTTCTTCGTGGTGCGCGCCGATGATCCACCGCGGGCGCTGATCGAATGGGATCGCCTGCGCGATGAGATCGGCGAAGCGCTGGGTGAGGAGTCGCCGGACCGCTGGCTGACGATCATGTTCACGACGGATCGGGAGTGGGCGATCTGAGCGACGTCGGCGTGCATCGCGTTATCGTTCGGTGGCCAAACTGCCCTGTTTCCACTGCCGCGGCGACTGCCCTGTCTGCGCCTTGAACGCGCGCGACAACGCTGCTTCGCTGCCGTAGCCCACGTCGATGGCGATGCGCTTGAGCGGATGGCCGCGGCGCAGCGCCTGCTGCACCAGGCGGGTGCGCCAGCCCTGCAGGTAATGACCGGGCGTACTGCCGATGGTGTCGCGGAAGCTGTCGGCGAAGGCGCTGCGTGACATGCCGGCGCGCTGCGCGAGCGACTCCAGCGTCCACTCGTCGGCGGGCGCTTCATGCATCGCCACCAGCGCGTGACGCAGGCGCGGATGGGCCATGCCGGCGAGCAGGCCGACGCGGATCTGACCGCTTTCCATCAGCGCGCGCAGGATCTGGATGAGCACGACTTCAAACAGACGATCCAGCAGCGCCTGGCGGCCGCAGCGCTGCGCGAAGGCTTCTTCGAACAGCAGTGACAGCACCGGCTGGCCGCCGTACAAGCCCTCCAGCGGCAGGCAGACGATCGGCGGCAGCGCAGCGGCGACCGGGTTGTTGGCGCCCCCTTCGAACTGCAGGTTGGCGCACGCGAAATCCGCGCCCCGCGTGGCATCGGTGACGAAGCGGTGCGCGAGCGGGCGCGGGTACAGCAGCACGCTGGGCGTGGTGATCTGCAGCGTGCTGCCATCCGGGTGCTCGACGCGTACATGGCCCTCGCGGATCAGATGCAGTTGACCACGCTCGCCATCGCCGGGCAGATCGTTGATGCCGCACAGCGCGCCCGCGTGGAAGACCTCGGCAGACACCGCGAAACGGTCCAGCAGGGATTGCAGTCGGTCGACCATGGCGGACTCCAGATCAAGTTTTCTGGACGAAATGTTGCCACAAGTACGATGCGGGCGCGCACAGTACACCTGCCATCTGGCCCACCCTTTTCACTCCGCAGGAGATTCCCATGTCCATTGCCAACGTTCTGTATACCGCCCAGGCCACTGCCAACGGCGGCCGCGACGGCCGCGCCGTCTCTTCCGACAACGTGCTGGACATCCAGCTCTCCACCCCGCGCGAGCTGGGCGGTGCGGGCGGCCCGGGCACCAACCCGGAGCAGCTGTTCGCCGCGGGCTACTCGGCCTGCTTCCTGGGCGCGCTGAAGTACGTGGCTGGCCAGGCCAAGGTCGCCCTGCCGGCGGAAACGCAGATCACCGGCAAGGTCGGCATCGGCCAGATCCCGACCGGCTTCGGCATCGAAGTGGCGCTGGAGATCTCGGTCCCGGGCCTGCCGCGCGAGCAGGTCGAAGCGCTGGTGCAGAAGGCGCACATCGTGTGCCCGTACTCGAATGCGACCCGCGGCAACATCGACGTGACGCTGACGGTGGTCTGATCCCCTCCGCATGACCTGCCGTGGCGACGGGCACACATCCCCGTCGCCACCGTAGACTGGCCAGACGATCCTCACTGGCAAACGGACATGCACAGGATTCTGGTCGCGCTGTTGCTCAGCGGTTTTCTGGGGGGCTGCGCTACCGCTCCCATCGCGCCACCCGAGGCGATCGCCTCGAACGGGATGAACGCGCTGTCTCTCTTCCGCGGCGCCGGGTTCGTGCACGTGGTGACCGATCTGTATCTGCCCGGCACGGCTGCACCCGGGCTGCCAGAGACCTACGCCTGCCCTGACGCGGCAACCCGCATCCGGATCGCGGCCTATCCGCCGGCGACCCTGCCGGCTACCGATGCCTGCGCCCTGATCGATGCCGCTGCACGCCACGCGCAGCAGTGGTATCCCGAGCGACGCGCGGCCTATACGGCACTGCTCGTGCCCCACGGAACGCGCCTGAACCTGCGCACCCGATCGCTGCGCTTCCGCGTGCCGCATCTGACCTTGGCCATGCGCGTGTACGAATCGCGCGCGCGGACCGAGGCCAACCTCGTGGACCTGGTCGCGCATGAAACCTTCCACGCCCTGGGCTTCGCCGCCGGTGATCGCGGTGCAGTTGACGAGCGCACTGCCTACTACGCCGGTCTGTGCACGCAGCTGGCGGTCCTGGGCAGGATCCCGGAGGCTGCGCTGCCGGGTGCCCCGCTCGCCAGCGACAATACAGACGTGGTCGAGTCAGCCGATGCGGCGTATCGCGTGCGGCGCGAAATCTACGGGTGGTTGCAGGACGGGGAGATCCGTGCCGGCACACCCGGTGGCGAGCATATGCAGGCACGCTGCCGGGACTTGCCGGGCGCGCCGGCGACGGCCGAGTGACCCGAAAAAAAAATGGGCGGCTGCCTGACGCAAACGTCTGGCAACCGCCCATCCCACCGCGGTGGATCCCGTGGGCGTACCCATGGGATGCATCCTGTTCCGTTGCAACGACCAACGGTCGTTGCCTACCGGTGAAGCCGGATGTCGTCGGTTTCGATAGTGAAGTTGCCGGCCAGCGGCCGGCACTACCCGTTACTTGTCGTGCGTGATCAGCTGCACCACGCTGGAGAAATCCAGCTTGCCGCGACCGGCCTGGTGATTCATCGAGTACAGGTTGCGGGCCAGTTCGCCGAGCGGGATCGAGGCACCGACACTCATCGCCGCTTCCACCGCCAGGCCCATGTCCTTGAGCATCAGGTCGCTGCCGAAGCCGCCGCTGTAGCCGCGCGAGGCCGGGGCGTTTTCGAGCACGCCGGGCCACGGGTTGCACACTTCGGTGGCCCAGCTGCGGCCGGTGCTGACCGCCATCATCTGCGAGAGCACCTTCGGGTCCAGCCCGTGTGCCACGCCCAGGGCGATGGACTCACCGGTCACCGCCATGATCACGCCCAGCGCCATGTTGTTGCACAGCTTGGCGACCTGGCCGGCACCGCTGGCACCGACGTGGAAGATGTTCTTGCCCATTGCCTGCAGCAGCGGGCGCGCACGCTCCAGCGCCTCGGCTTCGCCGCCGACGATGAAGGTCAGCGCGCCGGCCTGGGCACCTGCGGTACCGCCGGACACCGGGGCATCCAGCATCTGCAGGCCACGCGCGGCGGCCGCTTCGGCGACCTTGCGGGCGGTGGCCGGGGCGATGGTGCTGCAATCGATGATCAGCGCGCCACCCGGGATATCGGCCAGCAGGCCGTCATCGCCCAGGTACACGCCTTCGACGTGGCGGCTGGCCGGCAGCATCGAGATCACGATCTCGGCATCGGTCAGCGTGTCCAGCGCCGAGCTGGCGGCGGTGGCGCCGGCATCGACGGCGGCCTGCACGGCGGCGGGCACCAGATCGAATACGCGCACGGTGTGACCGGCCTTGGCCAGGTTGGCGGCCATCGGGCCACCCATGTTGCCCAACCCGATGAATGCAATACGGCTCATGCGTTGCTCCTTTCAGGGACGGTGGCACCGAGGTCGGCCAGCGGATGCGCGGCATCGGACCACGGCGAAACGAAGAAGGTGCGGGCCCACTCGGCCGTGGCGTCCGCCAGCGTGCGCGGCTGCCACTTCGGGGTGCGGTCCTTGTCGATCAGCAGCGCGCGGATGCCTTCGGCGAAATCGCCATGGGCGGCCGCATGCAGTGCTGCGATGTACTCGATGCGGTAGACCTCGGCCAACGAGGCGCCCTCGGCCAGGCGCTGCAGCTCGAACGCGAGCCGCGCCGAGCCGGGCGCACCGGCGGCGAGCGTGGCCTGCGCGGTCTTCAACCAGGCGTCCTCGGTCTCCAGGGCAAGGATCGCCTCGACGATCGCGCCGACGTCGTCACCGGCGCACAGCGCATCCACGGTGGCGGCATTGCGCAGCAATGGGCCGGTGGCCGCATCGCTGGCGTGTTGCTGCAGCAGTGCGGTCAACTGTTCGTGGTTGCGCTTGGCCTCGCGGCTCCAGTGCACGCCCGCCAGCGCGTTGAACACGGTCTCGCGCTGTGCCTCGGCGATGTGGATATCCGCCAGGCCGGCGTAGATCGCATCGCCGGCGTTGAGCGGCGCACCGGTCAGGGCCAGGAACAGGCCGCCGTGGCCGGGCACGCGCGGCAGCAGCCAGCTGCCGCCCACGTCCGGGAACAGGCCGACGGTGATCTCCGGGAACGCCAGCTTGGAGCGCTCGCTGACCACGCGGTGGCTGGCCCCGGACATCAGGCCGATGCCACCGCCCATGACGATGCCATGGCCCCAGCACAGGATCGGCTTGGGATAGGTGTGGATCGCATAGTCAACGCGGTACTCGACGTCGAAGAACTCGGCGGCGTAGGCGTTGTCGCGGATGTCGGTCTTCCCGCTCTCGCGGTAGTCGACCATGCTGCGGTACAGGCTGTGCAGGTCGCCGCCGGCGCAGAACGCTTTTTCGCCCGCGCCCTGCAGCACGACCAGCGCGATGCCATCATCGAGCGCCCAGGCCTCCAGCCGCTCGCGCAGCAGGTGCGCCATCGGCAGCGAGAACCCGTTGAGGGTGCGGGCGGCGTTGAGCGTGGCGATACCGATGCGCGTGCCGTTGCCGGCGGCGCGCTCTTCGAACAGCACCGGCGCCTCGTCATGGGCGACGGCGGTGCTCATGCGTTCTTCCATTGCGCAGCGCGCTTTTCCAGGAAGGCGTTCACGCCTTCGGCCTGGTCGGCGCTGTCGAACAGATCGACGAAGGCCTCGCGTTCGGCGACCAGCGCCGAGGCGTGGGTACCGGTGCGGGTGGCCTGCACCAGCGTCTTGCACGCGGCGATGCTGGTCGGGCTCTGCTTGCCGGCCTTGTGCGCCCATGCCAGCGCCAGTGCCTTGGCTTCGCCCTTGCCCACCTTTTCTTCGACCAGGCCGATACGCAGTGCGGTATCCGCATCGATGCGCTCGCCGAGCAGGATCATGCGCTTGGCCCAGCCTTCGCCAACCAGACGCGGCAGGTTCTGGGTGCCGCCGGCGCACGGCAGCAGGCCGACGGTGGCCTCCGGCAGCGCCACCTGGGCGTGTTCTTCGATGATGCGCAGGTCGCAGGCCAGCGCGCATTCCAGGCCGCCACCCATCGCGTAGCCGTTGATTGCCGCGATGGAGACACCACGGAACCCGGACAGGGCTTCGAACGCCTCGCCGAAGCGACGTGCAGCTTCGCGTGCGGCGGCCTTGTCGCCGGAGGCGAACTGCTTCAGGTCGGCACCGGCGGAGAAGAACTTCTCGCCATCGCCGGTGATCACCAGCGCGTAGATATCGCGGTCTGCATTGAGTGCGTCGACCAGATCGCGCAGCGCGGACAGGCTGTGCACGGTCCAGGTATGCGCCGGCGGATTGTTGAGGGTGATGACCGCGACGTGGCCATCGGCCTCGACCTTCAGGCCGACATGATCATGCTGGCGCCACTCCATCATCGCAGTTCCTCTTCAGTGTTGAGCAGGTGGCGGGCCACGATCACACGCATGATCTCGTTGGTGCCCTCCAGGATCTGGTGCACGCGCGAATCGCGCAGCAGCCGTTCAATCGGGTATTCGCGGATATAGCCGTAACCGCCGTGGATCTGCAGCGCATCGTTGCAGATGTTGAAGCCGGCATCGGTGGCGAAGCGCTTGGCCATCGCGCACCACACGTTGGCATCGCTGGCACCAGCATCAAGCTTGCGCGCGGCGGTGTGCACCATCTGCCGTGCGGCGACCAGCTGGGTCGCCATGTCGGCCAGCTTGAACTGCAGTGCCTGGAACTCCGACAGCGCCTTGCCGAACTGGCGGCGCTCGCCCATGTAGCGGCGGGCGGCATCCAGTGCGCCCTGGGCTGCGCCCAGCGAACAGGCGGCGATGTTGATGCGGCCGCCGTCCAGGCCCTTCATGGCCAGCTTGAAGCCGCTGCCTTCCTCGCCGAGCAGATGGCTCACCGGCACGCGCACGTTCTCGAACGTGATGCCGCGGGTCGGCTGGCTGTTCCAGCCCATCTTCTCTTCCTTGCGGCCGTAGCTGATGCCCGGCAGATCGGCCGGCACCGCGATCGCGCTGATGCCACCCGCGCCCGGACCCCCGGTACGCGCCATCACCACCAGCAGCTCGGTGGCACCGGCGCCGGAGATGAAGGCTTTGGAGCCGTTGAGTACGTAATCGTCGCCGTCACGCACCGCGCTGGTCTTCAGCGAGGCCGCGTCCGAGCCGGCACCCGGCTCGGTCAGGCAGTACGAGGCCAGCTTGGTGCCGGACGAGAGGTCTGCACCCCACGCGGCACGCAGGCTCTCCTGGCCCCACTTGGCCACCATCCACGACGCCATGTTGTGGATGCTGACATAGGCCGCCGTGGACGGATCCACATTGGCGAGCTCCTCGATGACGACGGCGGCGTCCAGACGGCTCAAGCCGCTGCCACCGACCTCGGGATCCATGTACAAACCACAGAACCCGAGTTCCCCTGCCTTGGCGATCGCCTCGCGCGGAAAGATGCCCTCCGCATCCCATCGCGCGGCGTGCGGCGCCAGTTCGGCCTGGGCGAAGTCACGCGCTGCCTCTCTATAGGCCTGCTGCGCTTCGTCGAGTTCCGTCGTCATCGAGTGGCTCATGGTCGAACTCCGTTGTTGCTGTTGCTTACTTCAGGCTGATGGTGGTGTTGACGCCATGACCCAGCGTCTCGTCATCGAACCAGCGCGAGGTGATGGTCTTGGTCTGGGTGTAGAACATCACCACCTGCTTGCCGTACGGGCCCAGGTCGCCGAGCTTGGAGGCACGCGAGCCGGTGAACGAGAACAGCGGCACCGGCACCGGGATCGGCACGTTGATGCCGACCTGGCCGACGTCGATGTCTTCCTGGAACTTGCGGGCGGCCGCGCCGGACTGGGTGAACAGCGCGGTGCCGTTGCCGTTGGGGTTGGCGTTGATCAGTGCGATGGCATCTTCCAGGGTGTCCGCTTCCAGGATCACCAGCACCGGCCCGAAGATTTCCTCGTCGTACACGCGCATCCCCGGCGTCACGCCGGCGAAGATGGTCGGACCAACGAAGTTGCCCTTCTCGAAGCCATCGACCTGCGGGTTGCGGCCATCGAGCACCAGCTTGGCGCCCTGCTCCACGCCCGAGGCGATCAGGCCTTCGACACGCTCACGCGCGGCGCAGGAGATCACCGGACCGACGTCGGTACCGGCGACACTGCCGCCGCTGACCTTCAGCGTCTTGGCCTTGGCCACCAGGTCCGGCACCCACTCGCGTGCTTCGCCGACCAGCACCAGGGTGGAGGCGGCCATGCAGCGCTGGCCGGCCGCACCGAAGGCGGCACCGACCATCGCGTTGAGGCTCTGTTCCTTGTTCGCATCCGGCAGCACCACGGCGTGGTTCTTGGCGCCCATCATGCACTGCACGCGCTTGCCGGCCAGCGAGGCGCGGTTGTACACATGGGTGCCGACGCGGGTGGAACCGACGAACGAAACGGCCTTGATATCCGGGTGGTCGCAGATCGCGTTGACCACCTCTTCGCCGCCGTGCACGACGTTCAGCACGCCCTTGGGGATACCCGCTTCCAGCGCCAGTTCGACCAGGCGCATGGTGACCATCGGGTCCTGCTCGGACGGCTTGAGGATGAAGGTGTTGCCGGTGGCGATGGCCATCGGGAACATCCACAGCGGAATCATCGCCGGGAAGTTGAACGGGGTGATGCCCGCGCAGACGCCGAGCGGCTGCAGCAGGGTGTAGGTGTCCACGCCGTTGGCCACGTTGTTGGCCAGCTCACCGAGCTGCAGGTTGCCGATCGCGGCAGCGTGCTCGACCACTTCCAGGCCACGGAACACATCGCCCTCGGCATCCGGCACGGTCTTGCCCTGCTCGGCGCTGAGGATGTGGGCCAGCTCGCTCATGTTCTCGCGGATCAGCTGCTGGTACTTCAGGAAGATGCGCGCGCGGGTGCCGATCGGGGTCCGGCGCCAGGTCTTGAACGCTTCCTTGGCCGAGGCGACGGCGGCGTCGACTTCGCTGGGGGTGGCGAACGGGACCTGGGCCAGGACGTCCTGGGTGGCCGGATTGACCACGTTCTGCCAGTGCGAGCTGGCCGATTCGATGAACTGGCCATCGATCAACATGCGGATACGGGGCGCTGCAACAGTCATGGACAATCCCGGCGGGTCGAAAGTTGTTGGCATTATTCACAGTGCCACCCTCGATTTCCGGCCTGTATACGCTTAATCTGGCCAATGCCCGCTACGATTCTTGTGAATTCTGTGAATACCCAGCCCACTCATCGTCAGATCGGCCTGCGCCTGCTGAAGCTGCGGGAGCAGCGCGGCTATAGCCAGCTGGCCCTGGCCAGGGCGCTGGGGCTGTCGGCCAGCTACCTGAACCAGATCGAGCGCAACAAGCGGCCGCTGACCCCGGCGGTGCAGGGCAAGCTGCGTGCCGTACTGGGCGACGTCAGCGAGCTGTTCGAGGTCGATGACCCCGGCGCGCTGCAGGAATCGCTGGGCGAGACCCTGCGCGACCTGGGCCTGGCCGATGTCAGCAGCACCGAACTGCGCGCGATGGCGGGCAACCTGCCGCAGATCAGCCGTGCCCTGCTCGACCTGCACCGCCGCCACCTGATGCTGCGCGAGCATGCCGCCGCGCTGGAGTTCCAGCTGGGTGATGTGCACGCCGGGCAGGCGTTGCCCGCGGGCGATCAGGTCCGCGATTTCTTCAACCGCATGCACAACCACATCCCCGAGCTGGATGACCTGGCCGAGCAGCTGTTCGGCGAATGGGGGCTGGTGGCCGGGCACGTGGCGCCGCGCCTGCGCCAGCTGCTGGCCGACCGCCATGGCGTGCTGGTGGAAGTGGGGCCGCTGCAGGCCGGGCGCGAGAAGCGCGTCTACGACGGCGGCAGCCGCACCTTGTGGCTGCCCGACTATCTGGAGCCGGGCCAGCAGGCATTCCAGATGGCCGCCGAGCTGGCGTTGCTGGGCTATGCGGCGCAGATCGATGCGGTGATCGCCCGCGCGGGCTTCGGCGAAGCGGAGCAGATCGCGCAGGCGCGGATCGGCATGTCCAACTACTTCGCCGGTGCGCTGGTGATGCCGTATGCGCAGTTCCTGCGCGCCGCCGAGCACAGCGCATACGACATCGATGCGCTCGCCCATCGCTTCGGCGTGGGCTTCGAGGCGGTCTGCCATCGCTTGAGCACGCTGGCGCGACGCAGCGCGCCCGGCCTGCCGTTCTTCTTCATCCGTGTGGACCGCGCCGGCAATGTCTCCAAACGGCATTCGGCCACCGATTTCCACTTCTCACAGGTGGGCGGCTCGTGCCCGCTGTGGATCGTGTACGAAGCCTTCAACCAACCGGGGCGCGTACTGACCCAGACCGCGCGCATGCCTGACGGACGCCGCCACTTCTGGCTGGCGCGGCAGGTCAGCAGTGGGCCTATCGGGCACGGGCAACCGCGCAAGACCTTCGCAGTGGCGCTGGGCTGCGACCTGCAGCATGCCGAACGGCTGATCTACACACGTGGGCTGGATATCCAGAGCCCGGGCAACTCGGTCTCGATCGGCCCGGGCTGCCGGGTGTGCCCGCGCGAGGATTGCATGCAGCGCGCGTTCCCGCAGCTGCCGGGACGCGGGTAGCGTCGACCGTTGGTCGACTTGCGTCCGATGCCGCGAGTGTTGGCACCGTTGCGAAGAGCTGCCGACCAACGGTCGGCTCTACCGGTCATGTGACGTTTAACGGGAAGCCGACCAACGGCGGGCAGGTCGGATCGGGATGCGGTCCATCGCCGACTCAGTAGATCGGCGTGACCTTCATCTGCGGCAGCGGACGCGGTGCGCCGTCGGTGAGGTCCGGCCCGAGGTCTTCCCAGGTCTGGCCCTGCTCGACCATGTGCCGCCACAGCTGCTGCGATTCGCGCCGTTTGTCTTCCGAACTCAATCGGTAGGACGGCGGCACCGGCATGCCGGTGGCCACACTTTGATACGCCGCTTCGTATGCCGCCACGCGTTGTGCGGGGTCATCGGTGCGTGCCACATCCAGCGTGTAGCGCTGGTAGGCCGAGGCCAGATTGCGCCAGCGGATCCAGTAGTGGTTGGCAAAGGAGAAATCGCAGAAGCGCTCCCCGGCGATGCTGCCCTTGTCGGCGATGCGGCTGAGCACGGCCTGCGGCATGTCCAGGTTCATGCCGCCCTCGTCGCCCTCCAGCGCGACATGCACGATGCGGTCGCGGTAGCCCGGCGCGCGGGCCTGCAGCACATCACGCCAGTTCTGCATGGTCGATACGATCGAAAACAGGAAACCGGACATCTCCGCCGCGGCCATCGGCTGCGCGATGGCGTGGTAGGTGCGTTGCCAGCCATGGCGGTTCTCGGTGGGCAGGAACACGGCCTGCTCCGCGCGCGCATGCGCGTCGCCCTCAGCCACCACGCTCACGGCGTCGGCAGGCTGCGCGTAGACCAGATTGATGCCGAAGGTCGGCCAGCGCGGCAACGCGGCGTCGAACAGGTGGATCGGGAAGTTGCTGCTGATGCCGCCATCGGAGAACCAGCACACACGGAACGCGGTGATCACCGGGCCGCAGTTCTGGCCACCGCTGGTGAGCCCTTCCATGCTGTCGGCGACGTTGGTGTTGTCGCGCCGGGGTTCGGCATCGGCCACCGGCTCACAGCGGCGTTCGCGACGGGCCGGCTCATGCAGCGGCACCGCGCTGATCAGCAGCGGGAAGCTCAGGCTCATCCGCGTGGCGACCAGCACCGGCAGATCCTCGCCATCAACCAGGCGGTAGTAATCGCGCCCATCGACCTGTTGCGGAGGGCCCGCTCGTGCCATCAGCCACTCGACCACGCTGGCCGGAAACAGCTGCGCGAATTCCTCGCGCAGGAACCAGAAGTGCGCCGCGTTGAACGGCAACGTGCGCGGCTCACTGTGCGACACGCAGGTGGTGATCATCTGCAGCGTGATCGCATGCGCGCCGCTGGCCTCGCCGGGATAGCGCGGCGCCGTGTGCAGATCGCCGAAGGTCAATGGCTGGTCATGCGGCTTGCCGGCCAAGGCCTGCAGCTGGGTGTGCAGCCAATCCGTCAACGCCGGCGCGGAGGCGTTTGGCTGGGTGCTGCCATTGCACAGGCCGAGCAGGTTGCGGCGGGCGACGCGGGCAACGCGCAGCGCCGAGGCCAGTACACCGGCCCCGTAGGCGCACAGCAGCGAGGGCAGTAACGTTGCCCAGATGCCGTCGATGCCCCCTGCCAGATAACCGATCCCGAGCAGGCCGGCCAGTGAGACCAGCAGCTCCACCGGCGCGATGGCGAATACCGCGGCGAGCAGACAGGCGACCTTGCGCAGCAGGCCCGCCTTGCCGGTGAGCATCACCAGCAGGCGATACGCGGTACGCGCGCCATACGCCGGTTGGAACAGGCTGTGGATGAAGCCCTGCCGGGACAGCTGCGCGGACACGTCGGCCAGCCCCGGAAAGCCCACCGCCGCCGCTAGCGGCTCCCCGGCCTGGCGACGCCGATCGCCCAGCGCGGCCGCGGCGGCCACGGCGGCCGCAATGGCGCCGGCCGAGGTACCGCCGATGCTCTTGAAGCGGTACTCACGGGCCAGCGACAGCACCGCGTTGGGATACACGATGCCGCTGGTGATGCCGCCCTTCATGACCAGATCGCAGTATTTGTCCGCCACGTTGCCGTCCTCTGTCCGCCCGTGCGTGGCCGATCCACGCACCCTCCCCAGCGGCACCCACCACGAGGCAGGCACCCGGAAGATCGATGCCGACAGTATCGCCTGCGCGCTTCTCAGGGCCTGAGAAGCGCGGCACGGAACCGCTTATTCAGCGTTGCCGGACTGCGGCACGCGCCGCACCTGGGACAGGTCGTAACCGAGCGCGGCGATGCGGGTCATGGCCGCTTGATAGTCGGCATCGGAGATGGTCGGGGTGCGCGCCATCAGCCACATGTAGTCGCGCTTACTGCGACCCACGATGGTCTGCTTGTAGTCCGGATCCAGGTCCACGATCACGTACTCGGCCTGGATCGGCCAGATGAACTGCATGCCCCAGATCGCGCCGCCGGTGCCTTCCTTGACCGTCCCGACCGGGTGCATGGTCTTGATCGGTGCCTGGAAGCTGCCCTTGCGATAACGGAAGGTGGTCTGGATGCGGCCGTCCGGACGCAGTGCGTAGGACTCCACGGCATCGAACGCCTCACGCTCGGGTCGGCTGGGGATATGCGCGATCACGTACCAGTCGCCCATGAAGCGCGGCACGTCCACATGCGCCACGGGCGGGATCGGACGGGTGTTGCCGCTGCAGCCGCCGAGCATCATGCCGACAACCAGCAGGGGAACGAGAGCACGGATGGACATGACAGCTTCCTCCAGGAACGTGGGGTGATCACGGACGGTTGAACAGGTAGTGGGCCACCTGCCACTGCTGGCCCTGCTGGTAGCCGAACAACTCTGCGCAGGCCATCCAGAACATGCGCCAGCGCTGGTGCCACAACGCGGCCGAGGCATCGCCGTAGGTCTGGCGCAGCACCGCCATCACGGCTTCTTTCTCGCGGTCCTGGTTGGCCAGCCAGTGGTTGGCGGTGCGCTCGTAATGCGTGCCATCCAGCAGCCAGCGCTGCTGCAGCTGCAGATGCTGCTGGAAGAACAACAGGGTGTCGGCGGCCGGCATCAGGCCACCGGTGAAGAAGTGGCGGCCCATCCAGTTGTCGTCGCCCTCGGTTTCGAACGGGTACATCAGCGTGCGGTGCACGAAGATGTGCACGAACAGCTTGCCCTCGGGCCGCAGCCACGAATGGATGCGCTGCAGCAGCTGCGGGTAGTTGCGCATGTGCTCGAACATCTCGATCGAGACGCAGCGATCGAAGGTCTCGGCATCGAGCGTCAGGTGATTCACGTCACGGGTCAGCACGGTGACGTTGATCAGGCCACGTGCACGACACTGCCCCAGGATGTACTCGCGCTGGCTGTTGGAGTTGGAGACGGCGGTGATCTGCGCGTTCGGATAGCGCTCGGCCATCCACAGCGTCAGCGAACCCCAGCCGCAGCCCAGCTCAAGAATATGCTGCCCATCGGCCAGCTGCGCGCGCTCACCGTACAGCGCGAGCATCGCCTCTTCGGCCTCGTCCAGGGTTTCAGTGCCCGTGGCGTAGTAGCAGCTGCTGTACTTCAGGCGCTTGCCGAGGCAGCGGTGGAAGAATTCGGCCGGCACTTCATAGTGCTGGCGATTGGCCGCATCCACGTGCAGCGCCACCGCGCTGCTGGCCAGCCCGGCGATGCGCGCCGCAAAGCGCTGCGACTGCACCTGCTGACCGCCGGCCAGCTCTTCGCGCAGGCGCTGCTCGCACTGGCGGCGGATGCCCAGCCGCAACAGCGCATCGGGCAGCACCCCGCGTTCGGCCAGGCCGGTCAGGCCCGGTGCGTAGTCCGGCAGCGGAAGACGGTCAATGGCGACATTCATGGTGAAGATTCCTTGCGGGCAGACGACGAACGGGAGGGGAACCACGGAAACAGCATCGGCGTGGTGCGTTGGTACTCGCGGTAATCCTCACCGCGCGAGCGCAGCGCCTGCGCCTCGGTGAAGGGAATGCCGCTGACCAAGCGCAGGAACACGTACATCACCAGCGGGCCGGACCACGCCAGCCACCACAACGGCGACTGCACGGCCAGCAGCACGTAGGTGAACCAGTGCAGCCATTCGAAGAAATAGTTGGGATGCCGCGAGTAGCGCCACAGCCCATCGCGGCAGGTCTTGCCCTTGTTGGCCGGATCGGCACGGAAGCGCGCCAGCTGACGGTCGGCCAGCGATTCGCCGCCCACGCTCAGCAGCCACATCGCCACGGCCGCGATCACCCAACCCCAGCCATGTGCTTCCGGATTCACCGACACCGCCACGAAGGGCAGCGCGAACAGCACGATCAGCACTGCCTGGAACTGGAAGAAACCGAAGATCTTTCCCTGATGGCCGTTCCAATGCTTGCGCAGATGCTGGTAGCGACCGTCCTCGGGCTCGCTGCGCACGCGGTGCCACAGGTGCAGCGCCAGACGTGACCCCCACAGGCCGCCCAGCACCGCCAACGCGATCCGCGGCATCGCCGCGCCATCGCCGAGCAGTGCCAGCAACAGGGCAGACGCACCCACACCCTTGGCCCACAGCACATCGACCACGCCGATGTTCTGGTGCCGGCGCTGCCACCACCAGCCCCAGGTCATGATCACGGCGGCGTACAGCCACACCACCCACAGCATCTTCATCGTGTGTCTCCTGGAGCAAGGGTGGCGAGCGGTACCGCGCGGGTCTGCCAATGACGGGCGCACGCCGCAAGCACCGGCAGTGCGATCGCCCAGCCGAGGCCGAGCAGCAGCACACCGCGCCACTGCGGTGTGGCGAACACCACCGACGACCAGCCGCGCGCGGCGGACAGATACGCCAGCGGCGCCAACAGCAGACCGACCAGCGCCGCAAGGCGCAGATGCCGCTGCAGCGTCGCGAACGACACCGTGAGCGTCATTGCGAAGGCAGCCCACAGCGCGAGGATCCAGACCGGGGCCAGCCACGCCGGATCATTGCCGGCCGCGTACGTCACCCAACCGGAGGCGCCGGCCAGCCCGTCTACGACCAACCCGCAGGCGATCGCCACCAGCATCAATCTGATCTCCACTGACGGCTGCGCGGACCAGGCCAACTGAGTGCCCACGTAAGCCGCCGCTGCCAACAGCGCGGGCCAGCGCAGCCCGTGACCGGCCCCGATCACGGCGCAGAGCCAGACCAGCTGGTTGCCGATCACGTTGGCCCAGAAGCGTGGCACGTCAGGCCTCCCCGGCCATCAGCGCGGGCCGGTAGCCCGGGCGCGCCATCAACAGGTGCGAGACGCCGATCGAGCGCTCCAGGAAGCCACCTTCGCAATACGCCAGGTAGAACTCCCACATGCGGATGAAGCCCGCATCGAAGCCCTGTGCGCGCACCGCCGGCAGCTGGGCCAGGAAGCGCTGGCGCCACGCGCGCAGCGTGAGTGCGTAGGAGGGCCCGAAGTCGTGCTGGCCGATCAGCTGCAGATCACTGCTGCGGGTCTTGGCGGCCACGATGGCGTTGATCGAGGGGATGAAGCTGCCGGGGAACACGAAGCGCTTGATGTAATCGACGCTGCGCCGCGCCTGCTCGTAACGCTGGTCTTCGATGGTGATGGCCTGCAGCAGCGCCAGACCGTCATCCTTGAGCAGGCGGGTAAGCGTGGCGAAGTAGGTGTCCAGGTACTGCGCGCCGATCGCCTCGATCATTTCGATGGACACCAGCTTGTCGAACTGGCCCTCCAGATCGCGGTAATCCTTGAGCAGCAGGGTGACCTTGTCCTGCAGCCCGGCCGCCTCGACCCGCTGCCTGGCCAGCGTGTACTGCTCCACCGAGATGGTGGTGGTGGTGACGTGGCAGCCGATATGGCGCGCCGCGTACAGCGCGAAGCCGCCCCAGCCGGTGCCGATCTCGACCACGCGATCAGACGCGGTGAGCTGCAGCTGCTCGCAGATGCGGGCCAGCTTGCGCTCGGACGCAGCCTCGAGCGTATCTTCCGGGCTGGCATACAGCGCCGAGGAGTACATCAGGTCCGGGGACAGGAACAGCGAGAAGAACGGATTGCCGAGGTCATAGTGCGCGGCGATGTTGCGGCGGCTGCCTTCGCGCGTGTTGCGACGCAGCCGGTTCCAGCCTTTCAGCAGCCAGCCGCCGATGCGAGCCGGGCCGCCCTCCATGCCATCGAGCAGATCGCGGTTGCGTACCAGCAGCTGCACCAGCGCGACCAGGTCATCGCAGCGCCAGTCACCGCGGATGTAGGCCTCGCCTGCACCCACGCTGCCCTGTGCGGCCACCGCGCGGTAGAAACCGGGATCGTCCACCCAGACCGTCACCTGGGGCGCGACGTCCGGATCGCCGATCACCACATCGCCCACCGCATCGCGCAGCCGCAGGTGCCCGCCGCGCAGCGGTGCCAGCTGCGCCAGCAGGCGCCCGCGCAGGAACCCTTCAAGGGCGGACGGTTGCGGTACGGCCACCGCACGGGTCATGTCGTTCATGGGGATTTTCCAGCAAGAGAAGGATGGTCGTGAACGGGGTTGCGCTTGAGCCACAGGCGCAGCGCCTGCCAGTGGATCGCGGCCACGACCTTGAGGGTCATCAGCGGGTAGCGCAGCAGCACGCTGGCCAGGCCACGACCGGTGAGCGGATGGCGCTGCATCACCAGGTCGGCGTCGAACTGGCATGCGCCCTCGCGCCAGACCTGCATGTGCACGTGCAGGTCATCGCCCGGCGCGGTGAAGCGCCAGCGGTACTCGCAGTCCATCTGCATGAAGGGAGAGACGTGGAACTGCTTGTCGAAGGACCAGCACAGCGCGCGGCCCTGGGCATCGGCCTGCGCCACCGGCAGCACGTAGGCGTGGCGCTCCTTCCAGGGCGTGTTGGTGATCTCCGCCACGATGCTGTCCAGCGTGGTGCCATCAGCGGCATAGCAGTAATAGAAGCTCACCGGATTGAAGACATGGCCGGCATACCGCGGATGCGTCAGCAGGCGGATCGGCCCGGCGGGCGCGTGGCCCAGTGCCTCGGTGATGCGTGCACGTACGGCATCGGCCAGCGGCTGATCGGGCGCACCGAGATAGTCGCTGCGGCGGAACTCGACCACGTTGCGGCGACCCACCGACCACAGCCAGCGCCGCTCGAACAGGCGCGGCAGTTCGTCCAGGTCCAGCAGCAGCTGCGCGATCGGGTAGCCGAACGCGTGCGCGTGCGGCGCGTGCCGCCGATGGCGCATCCAGCCGCGATAGATCGCACTGGCGGTCATGCCGGCAGTGCCTCGGCCAGCGGCCAGTAGGACTCGGCATCCAACGCCTGCAATGCATCGACCACGCGGCGGGCACTGCGGATGCCATCCTCATGGAAGCCCCAGCCCCAGTACGCACCGGCGAACCAGGTCCGGCGATGGCCCTGGATTTCCGTCCAGCGCTGCTGCGCCCGCACCATCGCGTGGTCGTGCACGGGATGGGCATACTGCAGGCGGCGCAGCACGGTGGCCGGATCGACCGCCTCGCTGCGGTTGAGGGTGACCACCAAGGGCGTGGGGGTATCGATGCCCTGCAGCAGGTTCATGCAGTAGCTGACCGTGCACGGCGCCAGCGGGTCGCGCGGCACATGCGCGTTCCAGGCGGCCCAGGCCTTGCGGTCACGCGGCAGCAGGCTGGCGTCGGTATGCAGCACCACCTCGTTGGGCTGGTAACGGATCGCGCCCAGTACCGCGCGCTCGGTGAGATCGGCATCGGAGAGCAAGGCCAGCGCCTGGTCGCTGTGACAGGCCAGCACCAGCTGATCGAAGCCTTCCAGCCCGGCAGCGCTGTGCACGCGCACGCCATGCTCGTGGCGCTCCACGCCGAACACCGGGCACTCCAGGCGCTCACGCACCTGCCAGCGGCGGCGCAGCGCGTCGACATACCGCGCCGAGCCGCCCTGCACCACGCGCCATGGCGCGCGCCCGGTCATCTGCAGCATCTGGTGATTGGCCATGAACTGCACGAGATAGCGCGCCGGGAAGGCGGCCAGGCTGGCCGTCGGCGACGACCACAGCGCCGAGGCCATCGGCAGCAGGTGTTCGTCGATGAAGGTGCGGCCGTAACGGCCCTTGTCCAGGAACTCGCCCAGCGAGGGACCTTCATCGTCGCGCGCGAGCAGCGCCGGCGCCTCGCGGTAGAACCGGCGCAGGTCGCGCAGCATGCCCCAGAAGCGCGGCGACACCAGGTTGCGGCGCTGGCAGAACAGCGTGTCCAGCGAGGTGGCGTTGTACTCCAGCCCGCTGCGTTCGCTGTGCACCGAGAAGCTCATCGTGGTCGGCTGCGAGGCCACGCCCAGTTCCTCGAACAGGCCGGTCAGCAACGGGTAGTGCGCGGGGTTGAACACGATGAAGCCGGTGTCCACCGCGTGCGTGCGGCCATCGACCTCCACCTCATGCGTATGGGTGTGGCCCCCGAGGTAGTCATTGGCCTCGAACAGCGTCACTTCATGCTGCTGGCTCAGCCACCACGCACTGGCGAGGCCGGCGATACCCGATCCAATCACGGCGATACGCATGTCAGTGCTCCGCCTTGGCCAGCACCCAGGCCGGCACGGGTTTGAGGTCACGCACCAGGCCGAGTGCGGCCATCGCACGCAGGCCATACCAGGTGACATCCACTTCCCACCAGTAGAAGCCCTGGCGCGCGGTGCCCGGGAAGAAGTGATGGTTGTTGTGCCAGCCTTCGCCAAACGTCAGCAGGGCGAGCCACAGATTGTTGCGGCTGTCGTCACCGGTGTTGAAGCGCTGGCGGCCGAAACGGTGCGCGAGCGAGTTGATGGTCACCGTGGCGTGGAACAGCACCACGGTGGAGATGAAGAAGCCCCACACCAGCATCTGCCCACCGGTGGTGCCCCACGCCGGCGCGATGCGCTCCAGCAGCGCACCCAGGCCGAACAGTGCCGCGGCCAGCGCGATCGGCACCAGCGTGTCGAAGCGATCCAGCCAGCGCAGTTCGGGATACTTGGCCAGATCGGGAATGCGCGACCAGTCGGTACGGAAGCCTTCCACCGTCAGGAACCAGCCCATGTGGCTCCACCAGAAGCCATGCACCGAGGGCGAATGCGGATCGGCCGCCGTGTCGGTATGGCGATGATGGTTGCGGTGATGCGCGGCCCACCACAGCGGGCCGCGCTGCACGCTGGAGGCGCCGATCAGCGCGAAGAGGAACTGCACGGCGCGCGAGGTGCGGAAGGTACGGTGCGAGAAGTAGCGGTGGTAGAAGGCGGTGATCGCGAACATGCGCACCGCGTACAGCGCCACCGCCACGCCGACCGCGACCCAGGACACACCCACCCAGATCACCGCCAGGCAGGCCAGGTGCATCGCCGCGAACGGGATGGCCCGTACCCAGTCCACCCGCTGTGGCTGGCCGGTCGCAGCCGCCGCATCCGTGCTGGTATCGAACCAACGCCACAGCGTGGCCCAGCGGCGTCGCTGTGCGGTGCGTCCTGCGTCGGGGGTGGGGCTGACCGACATGACTCGCTTCTCCTGAGGCGTTATCAGGAGATACGGGAGCGGGCGCCGTTTGGATGCACGGATCCGGAAAAAAACCGTGCGTCTGTGCGATTACAGGTTGGCGATGTCGCCCTTGGCGATGATCGGGCCGGTCGGAATGCCTTGCGGCGCACCGGTTGACGGTTCCAGTGTGATCGCCAGCACCGAGCCATTCACAAGTGCATCACGCAGCGTGGCCGGCACCGCAACAGTGTGCGCGCGGTTGATCGAGACCAGGCCCAGCGAACGCGGGGTGCCGCCGGCCGGGATCAGCCACAGCTCGGGTGCACGGCCGGCCGCATCGGCCGCGGCCGGGACCGGCACCATCAGCACCTTGCCTTGGGCCTTGTCGACGGACGCCAGCCAGCCCGGCGTACCGTCGTCGTGCAACAGCGGCGTGACCGGCTTGGTGGCCTGCTCCGGCTCGGCCGGTGTCGTCGGCGGGGTCGGCGTGACCGCCACGGGCGTAGGCGACGGTGTGGTCGGCTCCAGATCGCGGCGGCTGAACACCGCCACCAGTGCCAGCGCGGCGGCCAGCGCGGTCATGCCCTGCCAGAAACCGGTGCGCTGCCAGACCCGTGGCGAGGCGGTCGTTGCGGCGGGCCAGCCCAGCGAGGTGCGGATGCGCGGCCACAGATGCGCGGGCACCGCTTCGGTACCGAGCGATTCGAGCAGGGGCGCAAGGCGGTTCTCCCACTGGGCGACCAATCGCGCGAAGCCGGGATCGCTGGCGATGCGGCGTTCAACCTCGGCACGCTGCGCGGCATCGAGCACCCCCAGCACGTACTCACCGGCGAGGATGTCGGCGCTCGGCGGTTCGCCGTCGTCATGCAGATCATGGAGGTCGCGGGCGTTCATCGTTCCAGGCACACCCGCAGTTGGCCCAGGCCCCGGCGGATCCAGCTCTTCACCGAGCCCAGCGGCGAACCAATGCGGCGCGCCAGTTCCTCATAGCTGGCGCCATCGAGGAAGGCCAGCCGGATCAGCGAGCGACGGCGCGGCTCCAGCGTATCCAGGCAGTCCTGCAGGCGCTCGTGATCCGACGCCTGTTCGGCCACCTGGGCCGGCTGCGGCGCGACATCGGGGAGTTCCTCGGCCACCGACAGATCATCCAGCGCGCGCGGCGGCGCGGCGCGGAGACGGTCGATCGAGCGGTTGCGGGCCAGCATCGACAGCCAGGTCATGGCCGCCGCCTTGGCGCGGTCGAACTGCCCCGCCTTGTTCCAGACCGTGGTGAACACGTCCTGCAGTACCTCTTCGGCATCGCCGCGGTCGCGCAGCACCTGCAGGCAGATCGCGAACAGGCGGCCGGAGGCCAGCTGATAGACCGATTCGAACGCCTGGCGATCACCGCCGGCGACCCGGACGAGCAGCTCGTCCAGACGATGTGATGCAGCGGTAGCGGCGGCGTCCAGCTCGGGCATTGCAGGCTCAATGTCGATAACGGGCGTATCGGCATCCTCCTTGCTCCCGGCGCCATCTGCAAGGGGGCGCTCAGGCACCGCATGTCTTCACCAGCGGCTGCGTGCGGGCAGCGGTCAGCTCGGCGGCGGGCGTTGCAACCGGTGCGGCGGGAAACTCGACCCGCACCTGCGGGTACTTGCCCTTCTCATCGCGGACGTTGCCGGTGCCGGTGAACTGCAGCAGGCGCTGGTCTGCGGTGGCATACACCAAGGTGACCGCGGGCACGGCGAAACCGAACCAGGCATCGAGCTTCATCTGCAGCTGTTCGGCCGGTTGACCCTGCCAGGTCACCGCACCCGTGCGTTGCACTTTCAGCGGCACCAGGCGCTGGCGGCTGGGCAGCAGGAACTGGAAGGCCACGCTCTGCCCGGCCTGCAACGCGGCCCAATGGCTGCGCACGGCCGCGTCGAACCCGGCATCCACCACCGCCCCCGAGGGGATCGTGATGGCCCTGCTGAAGGTCGGTGCCTGCGCGCTGGCGCGGACCGATACCTGGCGGGTAGCGGCACCGCCGCGCACGCCTTCCTGATAGCCGTCGCGGCCATCGTCCAGGGTGAAATCCGGCGTCTGCGGGCTGCCCTGCGGGGTCATCCACTTGCGGGCAAACGGGCGCCCGTCGGTGCAGCGGTACAGCACCAGCCGCGACTGTGCGCTTGCCGGCCCCTGCAGCCAATGGGTCTCGCGGTAGAGCAGGGTGCTGCCGGCGGCCGCATAGGCGCGGCCCTCTTGGCGCTGGATGGATTGCGCCATGCCCGGCAACGGGCACAGCGCCAGCAGCAGGAACGCGGCGATGGGGACAGGCGGGTGGCGCATGCGCGACTCCAGGTGAGTGTCCTGAAGAGATACGCAGCAAGTGCCTGGGCGGATGCAGCGGGCGGCAATCCGTACCCTGGTCGTCCCGGGCCAGAAGGCCCAGTACACCCCCAGCCAGGCGGACTGGTCACGGGCGTCACTGGCGAACTGCCCGTTGTAGGTCAGATCCACCGTGACCCGGGCGCTGGGTGCAAACCGCAGCCCCAGCGCCGACACCGCGCCGGCGCTGGCGCGTTTCTTCGAGACCAGCGAAGGCTTCTGGATAAATCTGAAAATGGCCTACGACGCCGCCAAGGCACGCGATGAACTGGCAGAGGTCTGATCGAAGATAGTTCCCTATCACCACAAGACGTGAACCGTAAGTGCCGATCTCAAGGAAGAGGGCGGGCGGCGAATTGCCTGAAAAGTGCTTGCCGTATCAGGCCTGTTCGCCGGCCGGCCTGACCAGAATCGGTCCGAGCAACCGGCCAATACAGTTTACTTCTTGCTTACCTTGACGGGACCGGCCTAAGTAAATAGATAATTCATTCAGGACCGCATCTTACAGGGGGAATGGAACTTGGGAATTTTTGATAAGGGCGTTGAGCCACAAGAGTTTGAAAGCTTCAAGAAGGCTGTGAGCAGCCGATTTGACGAATTGGAGCGAAAGGTTGTTTCTTCCACATCTGAGTCTGCGGAGGCGGCGCGCGAATCTCTAGCCGCGATCCAAGCTCATCGCTTGACGGTTGATCATACCGCAGCAGAGATGTCGTCAGCTCGATCGGAGATATCCGAGGCACTGCAAGAGATTTCTAATGCAATGTCGAGTCTCACCTCGGGAAAGGAGAGGTTCTTAGAGGATGCAAGCACGCTTGAGCAATCCGCAAGAGCTGCACTGAACGTCTACGCAGAAGCGTCGGCTGCCAACGAATCCGTACAGCGCTCTGTTTCTGAGGCCCAAGCTCGCCTGGAGAAGGTCGATGGATTTTTGGAACAGGCCGACGCGATCCCGACTGAACTCGAGGCTCTGTCCAAACAGTCTCAGGATGCGAAGTCCCAAGCAGACAACATCAAGTTACTCCTTAATCATTCGTTGAAAAGAAAAGCCGAACTCGACGAACTTCACAAGGAAGTCTTCGGGCACGACGTTGAAGGCGAGGACGGCAACACCGAGCGGGTGGACGGCCTTCGAGACGAGTTGGAAAAGACGTATGAATCAATCAACTCTCGCCTCTCAGCGCTGTCCAATGAGTCGGACAACGCCGTCTCAAAAATTGAGGAAGACCATCGCAAGGTTCTGGAAGGTCAGCAGCTCGAGTTCTCGTCGCTCATAGATGGCGGCAGATCATCGCTTTCGGACGTTTCCGAACAGCTAAAGGCCCTACTCCCAGGAGCGCTCGCAGCTGGGCTTAGTGCCGCCTATGAAAGCAAGAAAGACGACGAATCAGCCTTCTTGAAGCTACATGAGAAGAGCTTTAGGCATGCAGTTTTTGGCCTCATCGCAGTATCCCTGATTCCATTCGCCGTTGGCATCTACCAGCTTGTGCATGGTGTTCTGCTGACAGAGGTTATTAGGGACACGCCGCAGATGGTCATCTCCATTTTGCCGCTCTACTTCCCCGTTCTATGGCTGGCCTACTCTTCAAACAAGCGCCTCAACCTATCTAAACGTCTCATCGAGGAATACACGCACAAAGCGGTTCTCGGCAGAACATTCTCAGGCCTTTCGAACCAGATTGAATCTCTGTCCGATGGCGGCGAAGTAAAGAATGAGCTAAGGACCCGACTGCTCTTCAACGTACTTCAAGTGAGCGCTGAAAACCCTGGCAAGTTGATCACTGACTACAACAAGACCGATCACCCTGTGATGGATGTGCTTGAGAAGAGTGCGAAATTGTCTGAATCGGTTGAGACGCTCTTGAAGATTCCCGGATTCGGCGCCCTTGCAAAGGTACTGTCTGAGAAACGCGACAACCTGCTGAAGCAGCAGGACTCCAAGATCGAAGCTGGTATGGCCGCAAACGAAGAGCTGGACCCACGGCCCACTGACGGCTCGAAGGAAGCCTAATGATTAAGGCATCGACTCATCCTTCTCGCCGTGCAGCCACGTGGAACTTCTCCTTGACCAGCGGCTCGGTCCGAACTAGATTGTCCGGGCCGAAGGTATCCATCGCTTCATGCAGATGAAGGGATGGATTTAAACGGGAATCCGGTGAAGGCGCCTCGCGCGCCCATTCCGGAGCTGCCCCGCAGCGGTGAATGGAAACGACTCCTGCCAACAGCACTGGGCCTTCGCGCCTGGGAAGCGGCAGGTACTAGGTGGGCGTCCGCGCCCGTGTCCATCAGCCCGAATACCGGCCCCGGCCGGAGGACATGACCGTCCTCCGATTCGACCTGGAACGTCCGCGGGGAGGTTGCCGGGGCCTGCCGCCCTGCCGCCTGCATGGCGCTGCCCCCGTGCGTCCGCTTCACGGCATCCGGTTCGCCCGCGGGGGCGAAGGTCGCTGGCGGGGCGGAACGGGCTGCAAGGCCCCGGACGGCGCGCGGTTCCTTCGTTCCTCAATGCCCCTACGCAATGAGGACACGTTCCAATGACCACTGTTACCACCCTGGGTTTTCCGCGCATCGGTGCCAAGCGCGAACTCAAGCGCGCGCTCGAAGCCTTCTGGTCCGGCGAGAGCAGCGCCGCGTCGCTGCAGGACACCGCGGCCGAGCTGCGTGAACGCCACTGGCAGCTGCAGCGCGAGGCCGGCGTGGATGTGCCGCCGAGCAATGATTTCAGCCTGTATGACCAGGTGCTGGATGCGGCCTTCCTGTTCGATGCGATCCCGGCCCGTTACCGCGCGCTCGCCGATGCCGAACCGCTGAGCGGCTACTTCGCGATGGCGCGGGGCCTGCAGCGCGATGGCATCGACCTGCATGCGCTGGAAATGACCAAGTGGTTCGACACCAACTACCACTACCTGGTGCCCGAACTGCACGCCGGCCAGACCTTCTCGGTGCGCGGCGACAAGCCGCTGGCCGAGTACCGCCAGGCCAAGGCGCTGGGGATCGAGACCCGCCCGGTGCTGATCGGGCCGGTGACCTTCCTGCGGCTGTCCAAGACCACCGATGGCAGCAACGCGCTGGACCTGCTCGATGCGCTGCTGCCGGTGTACGTGCAGTTGCTCGGCGAACTCAAGGCCGCCGGCGCGGCGTGGGTGCAGCTGGATGAGCCGCTGCTGGTGCAGGACCTGGACGAGGCCACGCGGGCCGCGTTCGAGCACGCCTATGCGGTGCTGGGCCAGGTCGCCCGCCCCAAGGTGCTGGTGGCGACGTACTTTGGTGCGCTGGAAGACAACCTGGCGCTGGCTGCCTCGCTGCCGGTCGATGGCCTGCATGTGGATCTGGTCCGTGCGCCGGAACAGCTCGATGCGGTGATCAAGGCGCTGCCGGCCGGTCGCGTACTGTCGGCCGGGCTGGTCAACGGCCGCAACATCTGGCGCACCCACCTGGACAACGCCCTGGTGCTGGCGCGCTACGCGCACGGTCATGTCGGCAGCGATGCGCTGTGGCTGGCGCCATCGTGTTCGCTGCTGCACAGCCCGGTCGATCTGGACCACGAAAAGAAGCTGGACGACGAACTGCGCAGCTGGCTGGCGTTCTCCAAGCAGAAACTCGGCGAGCTGCGCGTGCTGGCCGACGCGATCGATGCGCCGGCGCGTGCCGAGGCACCGCTCGCGCATTCGCGTGCGTGCATCGAATCGCGCCGTCGTTCGCCGCGCGTGCACAACCCGGCCGTCGCCGCGCGTCTTTCCTCGCTGACCCCGGCCGATGCACAGCGCCACAGCCGCTACCCGCAACGCCACCTGGCCCAGGCCGCCGCGCTGAAGCTGCCGCGCTTCCCGACCACCACGATCGGGTCGTTCCCGCAGACGCTGGAGGTGCGTGAGGCCCGCGCCCGCAACAAGTCCGGCAAGCTCTCCGATGCGGATTACGATGCGTTCCTGGCCACCCAGACCGAGCACTGCGTGCGCGTGCAGGAACAGATCGGGCTGGACGTGCTGGTGCATGGCGAGTTCGAGCGCAACGACATGGTCGAGTACTTCGGCGAGCAGCTCGATGGCTTTGCCTTTACCAAGAATGGCTGGGTGCAGAGCTACGGCTCGCGCTGCGTGAAGCCGCCGGTGATCTTCGGCGATGTGACCCGTCCGCAGCCGATGACAGTGCGCTGGTCGCAGTATGCGCAGTCGCTCACGCAGCGGCCGATGAAGGGCATGCTGACCGGGCCGGTGACGGTGCTGCAGTGGTCGTTCGTGCGCGATGACCAGTCCCGGGCGGACACCTGCCGCCAGATCGCACTCGCCCTGCGCGATGAAGTGACGGATCTGGAGGCGGCCGGCATCGGCGTGATCCAGATCGACGAGCCGGCCATCCGTGAGGGCCTGCCGCTGCGCCGTGCGCAATGGCGCGAATACCTGGACTGGGCGGTGGAAGCGTTCCGGATCAGCGCCAGCGGCGTGCGCGATGCGACCCAGATCCACACGCACATGTGCTATTCCGAGTTCAACGACATCATCCACTCGGTGGCCGCAATGGACGCGGACGTGATCTCGATCGAAACCTCGCGCTCGCGCATGGAACTGCTGGATGCCTTCGTGCGCTTCCAGTATCCCAACGAGATCGGGCCGGGCGTGTACGACATCCACTCCCCCCGCGTGCCTGACAAGGCCGAGATGCTGGCGCTGCTGCGCAAGGCCGCCGAAGTGCTGCGACCGGAGCAGATCTGGGTCAACCCGGATTGCGGCCTGAAGACCCGCGGCTGGCCGGAAACCCGTGCCGCGCTGGAAGCACTGGTGGCCGCCGCGCGCGAACTGCGCGAGGAAACCGCCGACGCCAACGCCGCCTGATCGGCGCTTTGTAGACTGACCCAAGGACCCCATCGCCGCCGTTGCCGGCGGTGGGGTCGACGAGAAACGCATGAACCCGCATGACCTGACACCGATCGACCGCCCCACCCTGTCCCTGCCCGACGGCCACACCAAGCTGCTGCTGCACTCGTGCTGCGCGCCGTGCTCGGGCGAAGTGATGGAGGCGATCACCGCCTCCGGCATCGACTACACGATCTTCTTCTACAACCCCAACATCCACCCGGTGAAGGAATACGAACTGCGCAAGCAGGAGAACATCCGCTTCGCCGAGAAGCATGGCGTGCCGTTCGTCGACGCCGACTACGACACCGACAGCTGGTTCTCGCGCGCCCGCGGCATGGAGAGCGAACCCGAGCGCGGCATCCGCTGCACGATGTGCTTCGACATGCGCTTCGTGCGCACCGCGCTTTACGCGGATGAGAACGGCTTTGCGGTGATCAGCAGCTCGCTGGGCATCTCGCGCTGGAAGGACATGAACCAGATCAACGACTGCGGCCACCGCGCCGCCGCGCACTATCCGGGCCTCCAGTACTGGGATTACAACTGGCGCAAGGGCGGCGGCGCCGCGCGGATGGTGGAGATCAGCAAGCGCGAGCAGTTCTACCAGCAGGAGTACTGCGGCTGCGTGTACTCGCTGCGCGACGCCAACCGCCACCGCCGCGAGACCGGGCGCGAGCGGATCAAGCTGGGCGTGCTGTATTACGGCGATGGCACCTCGAAGCAGGGCGACGCCGACTGACCGCTGCAGGGGCGTCGGCTAGACTGGGCGCCCCTACAGCCGTGAAGCCGCCATGAGCCGTTACCCCGCCGATGTCGCCCTGGTCGTGATCGACCTGCAGCCGGACTTCATGCCCGGTGGCGCACTGGCCTGCGTGGACGGCGATGCGATCGTGCCGGACATTGCCGCCCTGCTGGCCGAACGCCGGTACGCCACCGTGGTGGCGACCCAGGACTGGCACCCGGCCGACCACGCCTCCTTCGCCAGCCAGCACCCGGGGCATCTGCCGTTCGAAGCGATCCTGCTGCACGCCCAGCCGCAGACCCTGTGGCCGGACCACTGCGTGCAGGGCAGCGATGGCGCCGTGCTGCATCCGGGCGTGGACTGGACGGTGGCTGACCTGATCCTGCGCAAGGGCACCCGGCGCGAGGTGGACTCATACAGTGCTTTCCGTGAAAACCATGGTCCCGACGGCACCCGCCCCGCCACCGGCCTGGCCGGCTGGCTGCATGAGCGCGGCATCCGCGAGGTACATGTGTGCGGCCTGGCGCGCGATTACTGCGTGCTGTGGAGCGCGCAGGACGCGATGAAATCCGGGTTCCGGGTGAAGTTCCTGTGGGACCTCACCCGGCCGGTGACCGAGGCCAACGATGGGATGGTGCGCGAGGCGTTGGCCAAGGCGAAGATCGCGGTTATCTGACGGGCGAACCCGGGCGCCAGCCGGAACGGCGTACCGACCAACGGTCGGTACCTACCGGATCAAAGAACGATCGGCGGGTGCTGGCCGTGCGCTGGTAGTGCCGGCCGTGCGCTGGTAGTGCCGGCCGCTGGCCGGCTCCCGATACCGTTTGGGGCGTGCGATGAGCCGGCC